>JBOGYU010000352.1:0-5170 GCA_050696935.1 Solirubrobacteraceae bacterium
GGCGGAGATCGAGGCCGCGGCCGAGCTGCGCGGCGTGGTCGAGCCGCCGGTGGCCGCGCTGGCCGCGGAGCGCGCCGCGCCCGAGGCCGTCGAGCGGCTGGAGGCGCTCAACGCCGAGATGCGGGCGGCGGAGGGCGACGACTACCGGTTCATGCGCGCGGACAGCGGCTTCCACCTCGCGCTGGCCCGCGCGGCGGGCAACCCGCTGCTGCTCGAGGCGGTGGAGCGCAGCCGGCTGCTGCTGGCGCGCGCGCTGGAGGCGCTCCCGGAGTCGCCGGCCTGGCACGAGCGCAGCGTCGCCCAGCACGCGGCGCTGCTGGAGGCGCTGCGGGACGGGGACGCCGAGCGGGCGCGCGCGGCGATGGCCCGCCACGTGGAGGACACCAACCGGGCGCTGCGGCTCATGCTCACCGCCCTCGGCTCGTGATCCGCGCGCGCGAGCTCGGGATCCGGATCGGGCGGCTCGAGCCCGGCCCGCTCGACACGATCACCGACGTCGCGGGCGTGCGCGTGGGGTGGGTGACGCTCGTCGAGGGTGACGACGTGCGGACCGGCGTGACGGTCGTGGTCCCGGACGGCGTGTGGGCGCAGCCGCGGTATCGACGCGCTGTTCGAGGCGGCCGTCGAGGCGATCCTCAACGCGCTGCTGGCGGCGCGCACCATGACCGGGCGCGGCGGGGTCACCGCGCACGCGCTCGACGCGGAGGTGCTGCTCGACGCCATGCGCCGGGCGTCTTGGGCTCCTCCGCGATGATACGTCGCTCCCGGCCATGAGCCTCGACGATCCGGTCATCCTCACGTGCGCGATCTCCGGCGCGGTCGCGAGCCGCGACCAGTGCCCGGCGATCCCGTACACGCCGGAGGAGTACGGGGCCGAGGCCCGGCGGATCGTGGACGAGGGCGGCTCGATGATCCACGTCCACGCGCGCCGGCCGGACGGCACGCCGAGCCACGAGGTGGAGGACTTCCGGGCGATCACCGAGGCGATCCGCGCCGCGGCCGGCGACGTCGTGGTCAACTACTCCACGGGCGCGATCGGCGTGCCGGTGGAGAAGCGGGTCGCCTACCTGCGCGAGCTGCGGCCGGACGTGGCCGCGCTGAACATGGGCTCGATGAACTACGCGAAGTACTCCCGCCGGCGCCGGGAGTTCGTGTTCAAGGCCGTGTTCGAGAACTCGTTCGACACGATCGTGGCGCTGCTGGAGGCGATGAACGAGTGCGGGATCCGGCCCGAGCACGAGTGCTTCGACTCCGGGCACCTGGCCAACCTCGACCCGCTGCTGCACATGGGCGTGCTGCGCCCGCCGCTGCAGGTCTCGTGCGTGATGGGGGTGACCGGCGGGATCCGGCCGACCGCCCGCAACCTCGCGCACATGGCCGAGCAGGTGCCGGACGTGCCGCACCAGTGGGGCGTGATCGGCATCTCGCGCGAGCAGTGGGGCCTGGTGGCGGCCGCGCTCGCGCTCGGCGGCAACGTGCGCGTCGGCCTGGAGGACAACTTCTATCTGCCCGACGGGAAGATGGCGCGCTCGAACGGCGACCTGGTGGCGCGCGCCCGCCGGATGGCGGAGGACGCCGGGCGGCGGGTGGCGACGGTGGCCGAGGCGCGGGAGCTGCTGGCTCTGTGACCGCGCTCGCGGGCCTGCGCGTGCTCGACCTCTCGCGCCTGCTCCCGGGCGGGTTCTGCTCCCTGCTGCTGGCCGACCTCGGGGCCGACGTGGTCAAGGTCGAGGACACCGGCGCCGGCGACTACGTGCGCTGGGCCGCGCCCCATTACGAGGGCGCGGAGCGCAGCGCGGGCGGCGCGATGTTCCTGGCGCTCAACCGCGGCAAGCGCTCGGTGCGGATCGACCTCAAGACGGACGGCGGGCGAGAGGTGCTCCTGCGGCTCGCGCGCGGCGCCGACGTGCTGCTGGAGTCGTTCCGGCCCGGCGTGATGGACCGGCTCGGCGTCGGCTATGACCGGCTGCGGGAGGAGAACCCCGGGCTCGTGTACTGCGCGATCACCGGCTACGGGCAGGACGGGCCGTTCGCGGGACGGGCCGGGCACGACACGAACTACCTGGCGCGGGTCGGGCTCCTCGGCCTGACCGGCGAGCCGGACGGGCCGCCGGTGCAGGCCGCCGGCCAGATCGCCGACCTCGGCGGCGGCGCGCTGATGGCCGCGTTCGGGATCCTTGCCGCGCTGCGCGAGCGCGACCGCTCCGGCGAGGGCCAGCTCGTGGACGTCTCGATGGCCGACGGCGCGCTCTCCTGGCTGGCGATGGTGGCCGCGCGGCACCTGGCCGACGGGGAGGCGCCCGCGCGGGGCGGGCTCGAGCTCGCCGGCGGGCTGATCTGCTACCGGCCGTACCGGTGCGCGGACGGGTGGGTGTCGCTCGGCGCGCTCGAGCCGAAGTTCTGGCGGGCATGGTGCGTAGGGGTCGGCCGCGAGGACCTGGTGGAGCGCCAGTTCGAGCCGGTCGGCTCGGCGACGCACCGCGAGGTCGAGGCGGTCTTCGCGGCGCGCTCCCGCGCCGAGTGGGAGGCGTTCGGGGACGAGCACGACTGCTGCCTGGAGCCGGTGCTCGGGCTCGACGAGGCGCTGGAGTCCGAGCTCGTGCGCGCGCGCGAGATGGTGGTGGAGATCGAGCAGCCGGGCGCGGGGCCGGTGCGGCTGCTCGGCGCGCCGGTCAAGCTCTCGCGCACGCCGGCGGCTCCGGCCCGGGCGGGCGGGCCGGTGCTCGGCGCCGACACGCGCGCGGTGCTCGAGGAGGCCGGCTACTCGCCCGGCGAGATCGGCGCGCTGGAGGCGGCCGGCGCGGTCGCCGGCCCGGCCGAGGCCGCGCAGGGGTCGTTCATGGGATGACGATGCCGTCGGAGAGCGCGTTCTTCGAGCCGCTCGGCGACGGCCGCTTCCGCGCGACCGAGCACACGCGCGGGCCGTGGGATCCCGGGTTCCAGCACGCCGGGCCCCCGGCGGCGCTGCTCGGCCGCACGCTCGAGCGCTGCGAGCCGCGCGATGGGCTGCTCCTCGCCCGGCTCACGTTCGACATCCTCGGACCCGTCTCCGTAGCCGCGGTGGAGGTCGAGGCCCGGGTCGTGCGGCCGGGCCGGTCGGTCGAGCTGCTCGAGGGCGAGCTGCGCGCCGGCGGCCGCGCCGCCATGACCGTCCGCGCCTGGCGCGTGCTGGCCGCGACCGCACCCACGGTGGCCGACGTCTCGCCGCCCTCCCGGCCCGCCCACGCCACGCCCCCGCCGCCCGGCCTCGATCGCTTCGGCTACGGCAACGCGGTCGAGATGCGCTTCGCCGCCGGCTCCTGGGACGACGCCGGCCCGGCCACCGTGTGGACGCGCCTGCGCGTAGCGGTCGTGCCGGGCGAGGAGCCGACCGGCCTCCAGCGGGTGCTGGCGGTGGCCGACTCCGGCAACGGCGTCTCGGGCGTGCTCCCGCTGCACGAGTGGCTGTTCATCAACCCCGAGCTGACCGTCCACGTCCGCCGCGAGCCGCGCGGCGAGTGGATCTGCCTCGACGCCGAGACTGCCATCTCCGAGGGCGGCGCCGGCGTCGCCCGCTCGGTGCTCAGCGACGACGACGGCGTGGTGGCCCACGGCTCCCAGTCGCTGCTCGTCACGCCGCGTGGCGCCTGACCCACTCGTGCATCGCGACCGCCGAGGCGGCGGCGGCGTTGATCGAGCGGGTGGAGCCGAACTGGCGGACGTGCAGGACGGCGGTGGCGAGCCTGCGGGCCTCGGGGGAGAGGCCGGGGCCCTCCTGGCCGAACAGGAGCGCGCAGCGCTCGGGGAGCGGGTGGCGGTCGATCGGCTCGGACCCCGGCAGGTTGTCGATCCCGATCACCGGCAGCGCGGCGGCGTCCGCCCACGCGGCGAACGCCTCGAGGGTGGCGTGGTGGCGGACGTGCTGGTAGCGGTCGGTCACCATCGCGCCTCGTCGGTTCCAGCGGCGGCGGCCGACGATGTGCACCTCCGCCGCCAGGAACGCGTTCGCATTGCGCACCACGGTCCCGATGTTCAGGTCGTGCTCCCAGTTCTCGACGGCGACGTGGAACGGGTGCCGGCGGGCGTCGAGGTCGGCGACGATCGCGTCCCGCCGCCAGTAGCGGTAGCCGTCGACGACGTTGCGCCGGTCGCCGTGGGCGAGCAGCTCAGGGTCCAGCCGGGGGTCCTCCGGCCAGGGCTCGGGATGCGGTCCGACGCCGACCTCGCGCGACATCGAGCCTGAAGGTACCGCCGACGGCCGCCATCGCTCCCAGCCACAGGGCCACGAGCGCCGCGATCGCCGTGATCTGCGGCCACGGCAGCCCGCCGTCGTCCGAGATGACGGTGGCCGGCGGCGCGACCTCGTTCACGCGCGTGCCCTCGTCCACCGGCGCGACCTTCGCGGGCGGCCCTACCTCGCCGGCCGGCGCGACCGTCAGCGGCGCGATCCGGTGCGGGATCGCATCGGTGTAGCCGTCGAAGATCCGCGTCCGCCACGTGCCGGCGCTCGGGAACCGGATCTCGGCGACGTACGTGCCGGTGCGGCCCGCGGGCCGCGCGGGGAATGTCCGCACCACGCCCTCGTCGTTGCGGATCCGTACCCGCGGAGCGAGACCGTCCATCGGCGTGACGCCGTGCGCCTTGACCATCAGCTCGACACGCCACGGCTTGTCGGTGCTCAGGCCGCCCGGCGCTGAGCCGAGCTCGACGGTCGCCCAGCCGCCGGCGAGCGCGGGGGCGGCGGGAACGGCGACGGCGACCAGCAGCAGGCAGATGAGGCGGCGCATGGTTCTCATACGAGCGGTACACCCGCCGGCGTCCGCCGGTTCCCTACCAGCGCACCTCGTGGCGCTCCATCACGCTCCTTACCAGCGCACCTCGTGGCGCTCCATCACGCCCCAGCCATCGCGCAGCGGGCCGGCGACCGGCAGCTCGCCGGCGAACGTGCCGAACGGCTGCTCGTAGTCCGAGCGCAGGACCAGGAGGTTCTCGCGCCGCGCGCGGACGGCCTCGGCGGCGAAGCGCAGGCCGCCGACCGCCGACAGATCGTCGGCGAACGCCATCGGCCCGACCTCGCGCGGCGTGCCCGCCACCCACACGGTCCGCTCCGAGGCCCCGGCCTCCCGCCCGTCGTGGATCCCGTCCACGAGGTTCCAGGCGACGGGCTCGCCCGAGGCGGCCACGCCCACGC
>JBOGYU010000353.1:0-5165 GCA_050696935.1 Solirubrobacteraceae bacterium
CATCCATGTGGTGACCCACCTGGGTCGCGGCCGATCGGCTCTGGCGAACGGCCACGGTGGAGGAGCGAAGCGGTGGCGAGCGCGAAGCGCGAGACCGGGCCGCGGGAATCGGTGGATTCAGGCTCAGCCCAGCTTGCGCTCGATCGCGGTCAGCACCGACTTGCGGTTGGCGTTGCGGCGCTCGTGGTCGCGCACGCGGCGCAGCTCGGCGGCGCTGAGATCGGTCAGCCGCTCGGTCACCTGCGCGGCCGTCAGGTCGTCGTAGCCGGCGATCGGGAACGAGGGACCGAGGCCCGTGACCCGGCGCACGCGGTCGCCCGGCGCGGAGAGCAGGCTCTCGAGCAGGTCGTCGGTCTGGCGGCGGCCGCGACGTACGAGCTCGGCGAGCAGCTCCGTAGCGTCGTCGCGCGTCATGCGCCCGCGGTCCACCGCGTCGTCGAGCACCTCCTGGAGGCGATCGCGCGTGATCACCATCGCGCCCATCGGGTTGAGCAGGCGCGTGAGCTGCTCGCGCAGCGAGTCGTCCTCGCGCGCACGCCTGGTCGTCCGCGGCTGGGTCATCCCGCCGACGCCCTACCCCGACCTCGTTCAATCCGAAACGAGCAGCTCCAGGAGCGCCTTCTGGGCGTGCCGGCGGTTCTCCGCCTGGTCCCAGATCCGCTGCCGGTCGCCGTACAGCACGCCCTCGGCGATCTCCTCGCCGGGATGGGCGGGCAGGCAGTGCAGCGCGATCGCGTGGGGCGCCGCGCGGTCGAGCAGCGCTTCGTCGAGCCGGTACGGCGCGAACGCAACGCGTCGTCTTCCTGCGCCCGCCTCGTCGTCGCTCATCGAGACCCACACGTCGGTGTAGACGGCGTCGGCGCCCGCGACCGCCTCGTCCGGGTCCTCGTACAACCGCGCGCCGGCCTCCTCCTCGAGCTGGAAGCCGGCCGGCGCGGCCACGCGCACCTCCACGCCCGCGCGCGCTCCCACGAGTGCCAGCGAGCGGGCGACGTTGTTGCCGTCGCCCACGTAGGTCAGCACCCGGCCGGCGATCGAGCCGAAGGCCTCGCGCAGGGTCATCAGGTCGGCGAGCGCCTGGCAGGGATGGTGCAGCGGCGAGAGCATGTTGATCACGGGCACCGTGGCGTGCTCGGCCAGCCCGCGCAGCTGCGCCTCGTCGCCCGTGCGCAACCCGATCGCCGCGACGTGGCGGGAGAAGACCAGCGCGGTGTCGCGCAGCGACTCGCCGCGGGTGAGCTGGAGCTCGGAGGCGCGCAGGACCATCGGGTGCCCGCCGAGCTCCACCACGCCGGCCTCGAACGACGTTCGCGTCCGGGTGGAGGGCTTCTCGAACAGCAGCGCGACGGAGCGCCCTTCCAGCACGCGCGAGTCGTGGGGAGCGGCCTTCAGCGCGAGCGCGCGGTCGAGCAGCGAGGCGAGCTGCTCGGGCGCCGGCTCCGTCCCGTCGAGGAAGTGCAAGCGCGGGAGTGTACGGTCCAGGGCATGCGACGCCGCCTCGCGATCCTCCCGGTCCTGCTCGCCCTCACCCTCGCCGCCTGCGGCGGCGACGACGAAGGAGGGGGAGGCGGAGGCGCCTCGGCGGGGACGTGCCCGGACGGGGCGGTGGTGATCGCGATGAGCGACATCAAGTTCGACCCCGAGAACGCGACCGCGAAGGCCGGCCAGGAGATCTGCTGGCCGAACGAGGACACGATCCAGCACAACGCGGTCGCCGAGTCGGGCGCCGACTTCGAGTCCGACCTCTACGGCAAGGGCGAGACGTTCACCACGACGGTCGAGGAGCCGGGCACCGTCGAGTACGTCTGCACGATCCACCCGGGCATGACCGGGACGATCGAGGTCACGCCCTGAGCCCGAAGCCGCGCAGGAGCAGGAGCGCCTTCTCGCCCACCGTCCCGGGCCGTGGCAGCACGCCGAGCTCGGTGGCGGCGGCGAAGAGGTCGAAGAACGCGCGGGCGCGCAGGAGCCGCCCGTCGCGCAGCTCGGCGTAGACCAGCGCGTGGACGACCACGAAGCGACCGGTGGGCGTGACGCCGCCGACCCGGCCGCGGTGGGTGCCGAGCAGCTTGCACGGCGCGCACGCGTAGCGGCCGTCGGTGAGCCGCTCGCCGGTCGAGTTCACCCGCGCGTCGGGGAACGCCCTCCAGAGGCGGCGCGCGTGCGCGGCGAGCGCGGTGGCCCCGTGAAGCGGCTCGGAGGTGAGCGGGTCCTCGTAGGAGAAGCCCTCCGCGCACACGGGTTCGAACCCGGCGGGATCGCGGCCGGACCAGGCCCGCTCCCACGCGTCGAACAGCTCGTCCACCTCCATACTCGGGATCATGGCGAACGGCGTCTTCGGCCATCGCGACTTCCGGCTCCTGCTGTGCGGGCAGGGCGCGAGCACGATCGGCGACCGGATCGTGTTCGTCGCGCTGGCGCTGTACGTGACGGAGATCGGCTCGCCGAGCGACGTCGGGCTCGTGCTGGCGGCGCACGCGATCCCGCTCGTCGGCTTCCTGCTGATCGGCGGCGTGTGGGCCGACCGGCTGCCGCGCCACCGGGTGATGATCGCCACCGACCTGATCCGCTTCGGCCTGCACGCCGTGCTGGCGACGCTGATCTTCACCGGCGCCGTCGAGATCTGGCACATCGTGATCATCGAGGCGCTGTTCGGCACCGCCGAGGCGTTCTTCCGGCCCGCCTACACGGGGCTGGTGCCGCAGACCGTGCCGGAGGGGCTGATCCAGCCGGCCAAGGCGGCGTTCGGGACGGTGGAGACGGTGTCGGAGTTCGCCGGCCCGGCGCTCGCCACCGCGCTCGTGCTCGGCCTCGGCCCCGGGTTCGCGTTCGCCATCGACGCGGGGACCTTCCTCGTCTCGGCCGCCTTCCTGGCGGCCCTGCGCCCGCGGGAGCGGGGCGCGCCGGCCGTGCGCACGACCGTGCTCACAGAGCTGCGAGAGGGGTGGACCGAGGTCCGCTCGCGCGCGTGGGTGTGGGCGATCGTCCTGGTCTTCTCGCTCGCGATCCTGACGTCGTTCGGCCCATGGATGACGTTGGGCCCGACGATCTCGAGCGAGCACTACGACACGCGCGCGGTGTACGGGATCCTGGCGGCGGCGCTGGGCGCGGGCACCGTGGCGGGCGCGCTGATCGGCTTCCGCTGGCGACCCCGCCGCCCGATGCGCGCCGGGATGCTGCTCGCGCTGCCATGGCCGGTGGCGATCGGCGGCTTCGCGCTCGGGCTCCCCGTGGCGCTGCTCCTCACCGTGTTCGTGCTCGCGGGCACCGGCCTCGCGCTGTTCGGCATCTGGTGGGAGACCGCGCTGGCCGAGCTCGTGCCGCCGCACCTGCTCTCGCGGGTGACCGCCTACGACTGGATGGGCTCGCTGGCGCTGCTGCCGATCGGGTACGTGCTGGCGGGTCCGCTCGGCGAGGCGCTGGGCGCCGTGGAGGTGCTCGCCGGCGGATGCGCGCTCGCCCTGGTCGCGCTCGTGAGCAGCCTGTTCGTGCGCGAGGTGCGAAGCCTTGCCCGCGTTTAGAACTCGGCCGTGCCCTCTTCGGGCGTCGACGCCTGCGCGTACAGGCGGCGGGGGATGCGGCCGGCGCGGTGGGCGAGGCGGCCGGCCTCGGTGGCGAGGCGGATCGCGCGGGCCATCGCGACGGGGTCGTCGGCGCGCGAGATGGCGCTCGCGCACAGGACGCCGTCGTAGCCCAGCTCCATCGCCAGCGCGGCGTCGGACGCGGTGCCGACCCCGGCGTCGAGGATCACCGGCACCTGCGCGCGCTCCCGGATGAGGCGCAGGTTGTAGGTGTTGAGCAGGCCCATGCCGGAGCCGATCGGGGAGCCGAGCGGCATGACCGCGGCGCAGCCGACGTCCTCCAGCCGGCGGGCCAGGATCGGGTCGTCGTTCGTGTACGGCAGGACCGTGAAGCCGTCGTCCACGAGCTCCTCGGCCGCCTCCAGCAGCGCCGGCGCGTCCGGCAGCAGCGTGCGCTCGTCGCCGATCACCTCGAGCTTGATCCAGTCGGTCTCGAACGCCTCGCGGGCGAGCCGGGCGGTGAGCACGGCGTCGCGCGCCGTGAAGCAGCCGGCGGTGTTGGGGAGCAGGCGTACGCCGGCGCCTTCGAGCACGTCCACGATCGAACCGCGCTGGCCGGGCTCGATCCGCCGCAGCGCGACGGTCACGAGCTCGGCGCCGGAGACCTCGATGGCCGCCGCCAGCGCCTCGAGCGAGCGAAACCCGCCGGTGCCGAGCAGCACGCGCGAGCGCAGCTCGACGCCGGCGATGGTGAGCGGGTCGGCGGATACGTCGGTCGCTGCCATTCAACCCCCCTGGATCGCGCGCAGGACCTCGACCCTCGCGCCGTCGCTGAGCTCGTGCGTGTCCCACGCGCCGCGCGGGACGACCTCCGCGTCGACCGCCACGGCGACGCCGCGGTCGGGAGCGGGGAGGTCGAGGGCGTCGACCGCCGTGCGCACCGTGGCGCCGTCGGCCAGCTCCGCATCGCGGCCGTTGAGGAGGACCCTCATGCGGGCACCTCCGCGAACCGGCGAGGGTCGGCGGGCGCCGCCCACTCCGGGAGGTCCTCGCCGCACAGCGCGCCGGCGACCAGGTCGGCGGTGACGGGGGCGAGCAGGATGCCGTTGCGGTAGTGGCCGGCGGCCCAGATCAGGCCCTCGAGCGCGCCGGGGCCGATCGCCGGCAGGTTGTCGGGAGTGGCGGGCCGCAGGCCGACGCGGAGCGCCTCGATCTCCAGCTCGAGCACGCCGGGGACCAGCTCGCTCATGTCGCGCAGCAGCTCGTACACGCCGCCGGCGGTGGGCGCGGTGCTCCAGCCGCGCTCCTCCATGGTCGCCCCGAGCACGTAGTGGCCGTCGTCGCGCGGCACGAGGTAGGCCTCGGCGCCGCGGATCGTCCGGTCCACGAGCCGCTCGCCGCGAAGATAAAGGGTCTGACCCTTTATGGGGCGAATAGGTACCGGCGACGGGACGTCGATCGTGCCGACGCCGGGGGCGAGCACGACCTGGCCGGCGGGGACGACCTCGCGGGTGGCGAGCTCGAGGCCGGTCGCGCGGTCGCCGTCGGCGACCACCCGGGTGACGCGCGCGCCGCGGCGCAGGGTGCCGCCGGTCCGCTCGAAGGCGGCGGCGAGGGCGGCGACGAGGCGGTGGGGATCGACCG
>JBOGYU010000354.1:0-5165 GCA_050696935.1 Solirubrobacteraceae bacterium
CCATGTACTGCGCGTCGTCGGACGCGATGTACGCGATCAACCCGGCGAGCTCCTCGGGCTCGGCATACCCGAGCGGTGACGTCACCCTCGCGAACTCCTTCAAGTTCACGCCTTCGGGCATCGAGAACCCTGCGATCATCGGCGTGTTCATGCCGCCGGGCGCGACGGCGTTGACGCGCACGCCGCGCGGCGACAGCTCCACGGCGAGCGCCCGGGTGAGCGCCGAGATGCCGCCCTTGCTGGCCGCGTACGGGCCGTAGGTCGCGACGGGCAGCACCTCCTGGATCGCCGCGATGTTGACGATCGCGCCGCCCTCGGCCATGTGGCGGGCGGCCGCGACGCTGAGGAACGCGGTCGCAGTCAGGTTGACCTCGAGCACGCGGTCCCAGTCCTCCGGCGCCAGCTCCAGCAGCGGCGTCCGGGCGCCGTGGAAGGCGGCGTTGTTGACCAGTACGTCGATCCGCCCGTGGCGGTCGAGCACGTCCGGCACCAGCGCAGCCCGCGCGTCGCGGTCGGCGAGGTCGACGGCCTCGACGTCCGTGCCCACCACGGTCAGCCCGTCCGCGTCCAGCCGCTCCACGATCGCGCGGCCGATCCCGCCGCCGGCGCCGGTGACGAGGGCGACCCTCACTGGCCCGCCACCGCCCCCGCCGTCAGCCCGCGCACCATCGAGCGCTGGATCAGGAAGAAGCCGACCATCAGCGGGATGGTCGTGATGCAGGACGCCGCCATCATCCCGCCCCAGTCGGTCTTGAACTGGCCGGTGAAGCTCAGCAGCAGACCGGCGGGCAGCGTCTGGCGCTGGATGTCGGTGATCAGCGTCAGCGGATAGATGAGGTTGTTCCAGGACTCCATGAACACGAACGTGCCGGTGGTGAAGAGCCCGGGGAGCGTGAGCGGGACGATGATGCGCGCCAGGATCTGCAGCCGGGAGTAGCCGTCGATGCGGGCCGCCTCCTCCACCTCTCGCGGCACGGCGTCCATGAAGCCCTTCATCATCCACACGCCGAACGGCAGGCCGAACGTCGTGTAGCCGAGGATGAGCCCGAGGTAGCTGTTGAGCAGCCTCGTCTCCAGCAGCAGCAGGTACAGCGGGCCGATCAGCACGATCATCGGCAGCATCCGCATGGCGAGGATCGCGTAGCTCGTCGGCGCCCGCAGCCGCCACTGGGCGCGCGAGAGGCTGTAGCCGCCGAACGCCGACAGCGCCACGCACACGACCGCTGCGATCAGCGAGGTCAGCAGGCTGTTCATCAGGAACGTGGTGAACGGCAGCGAGCCGGTGACGAGGCTCTCGTAGTTGGCCGACGTCAACGACTTCGGCACCAGCGTGGGGTTCAGGGCGGTCGCCTCGAGCGCGTCCTTGAAGGACGTGGAGAGCATCCAGTACAGCGGCAGCAGGCTCCACAGCAGCGCGACGACCACCACCGCGACGCCCACGGTCCGGCCGGGGCCCCAGCGCCGCGGGCGCCGCATCCCCAGACGGCGCAGCGCGGGAGCGGCCGCGGTGCGCGTCGTGACCGTGTCGCTCATGCGCCCGCTCCGCATGCGCCCTCGGGCGCAATCGTCCGTGTCGAGAGAGTGGTTGCAGTCATGCGGGTTCTCTCTGCAATGCGCGGACGTAGACGATGGCGAACAGCAGCAGCAGCACCAGCCACACGATGCCGATGGCCGACGCGTAGCCGAGGTCGAAGGCGCCGAACGCCAGCCGGTAGACGTACACGACGAGCGTCGTCGTCGACCACCCCGGGCCGCCCTCGGTCATCGCCCAGATCTTCCCGAAGTCGTTGAAGTTGGCGACGACCATGATCAGGCTCGACACCAGGAACGCCCCGCGCAGGAACGGCATCTTGATCTGCATCACCATCGACAGCCCGCGCGAGCGGTCCACGCGCGCGGCCTCGACCACGGCGGTCGGGATCCCGGCCAGCGCGGCGCTGAAGACCAGGAAGAAGAACGGGATCTGGGTCCAGATGTTGGCCAGGGTCACCGTGAACAGCGCCCACGAGCCGGACGTGAGCCACCCCACGCCGCGGTCGACGATGCCGAGGTCGAGCAGGATCGCGTTCACCACCCCGCCCGCGTCGTTGAACATGTAGCGGAACAGGAACGCCACGACGATGATCGGGACGGCCCACGGCGTCAGCAGCAGCATCCGCAGCGCACGCCAGCGGTCGGACAGGTTCTCGACCAGCAGCGCGAGCACCAGCCCGGCCAGCGACGCCACGAGCACCGACCCGAAGGTGTAGACGGCGGTGTTGCCGAGGGCCTCCCAGAACACCGGGTCGCTGTTGAGTAGCCGGTCGTAGTTGCGCAGCCCGACGCCCTCGGCCGGGAATCCGCTGACGGGGTTGTACCTCTCCGTGGAGAGGATCGCCGCGGACACCATCGGGTAGCCGACCACCACGGCGAGCACCGCGAGGACGGGCAGGACCATCCAGTCGAACCAGGGGGTCCTGCCCGCCCGCCGACGCCGCCGCGGCGGCCGGGGCAACGCCCGCTTGTGCGCCGCCACACCCATCCGCTAACCCCCGAGCGCCCCTTCGAGCTGCGCCTGCATCTGGGTGGCGACGCTGTCGACCGGCTCGTCCGAGAACGCGGTCTGCACGCCCGCCATCACCGGCGTCGAGCCCGCGCTGAACGCCTGCCCGTACAGCGGCAGCGTGCTCGTCGGCAGGATCTCCTCCTGGAAGGCCGTGTACAGCGGCGTGTCCAGGAGCTGCTGGATCTCGGGGCTCGGCTCGGCGATCGGCGGCAGGGACGACTCGACGCCGATCGTGAACTCCTCGATCGCCTTCGGGTCGGTGGCGAGGAACTGCATGAACTTCGCGGCCGCCTCGGCCTTGCCGTCGTCGGCGGCCTTGTTGAACATCACGAGCTGGTGCCCGAGCGGGACCGAGTAGGACTCGCCCGTCGCGCCCTGCGGCAGCGTCGTGACGCCCCAGGTCTCGTGGAACTCGTTGTCGCTCATGTCGTTCGTCGACTGGATGACGCCCTGGAGCAGCGGCTGGTCGACGATGAACGCCACCTCGTCCTGCGCCGCCAGCGGCCGGAAGTCGCCGATCCGGCGGTTCGGGAGCGTGTAGTCGTTCTTGACGACGCCGCTGATCCACTCGAGGTACGCCCGCATCTCCGGCGTGTCCGCGGTCGCCGTGGACTCGTCGAAGGGCTGGGCGCCGTGGGCGAGCATCCACGGCCACTGCGACGCGAGCCCGAAGGTCCGGTTCGTCGTGTCCGTCCCGAGCGGGATCACGCCGGGCTTCTCGCGCTTGATCTGCTCCATCGCCTGGTCGAGCTCGTCGATCGTGGCCGGCGGGCTCTCCGGATCGAGCCCCGCCTCCTCCATCAGCTTCCTGTTGTAGAAGAAGCCCTGCGGGGAGTCCTTCCAGGGCATCGCGACCCACGTGCCGTCGATGGTGCCCATCTCGACATCCTCGGGGATGAGCATGCCCTTGACGTCGGCGAGCGACTCGTCGAGGTCGGCGAGCCCGCCGGTCGCCGCCACGGCGAACGTGTCGTTGCCCGAGATCTGCGCGACGTCGGGCGGGTTGCCCGAGTTCACGCGCAGCACCAGGTTCTGCCCGATGTCGCTGAACGGGACCGACTCGCTCTCGATCTTGATGTCGGGGTTGGCCGACTCGAACTGCTTGATGAGGTCGAGCATGCCATCGCGCGTGGCGTCCTCCGCGGACGCCCAGTTGGCGAACGTCAGCGTGACGGGCCCGCCGTCTGCGGCCTCGCCGCCGTCGTCGCCTCCGCAGCCGGCCGCCACGAGCACCAGCGCGGACAGCGCCGCCGCGAGCAGCCTGTGTCGCGGTTGCCTCATACCGATCTCCTTTCCCTCATCCCACGGCGCCCAGGGCGCCGACCGGCTCGCCGCGGAGGGCGAGGTACTGCATGTCGAGGAACTCCTCCAGGGCGGCGTGCCCGCCCTCGCGGCCGAGGCCGCTCTCCTTCACGCCGCCCATCGGCATGTTCGCCGCGGCGGCCAGGCCCTCGTTGACGCCGGCGATCCCGACCTCGAGCGCCATCGCGATCCGGACGGCCTTCGCCCGGTCGCGAGAGAACACGTAGCCGGCCAGGCCGAGCGGGTTGGCGTTGAGCCGGGCGAGCAGGTCGCCGGCGTCGTCGAAGCCCGCCACGAGCGCGATCGGGCCGAACACCTCGGTCTCCAGCAGCTCCGGCGCGACGTCGCGGTACGAGCGCGCCGCGAGCAGCCGCGGGGCCAGGAAGCAGTCCGGCGCCAGGTCCTCGCCGGGGTCGAGCCCGGGCGCCTCGGCCACCGGCTCGAAGCCACCGTCGACCGCCGTGCCGAGGAACGACTCCAGCGCCTCCCGCCGGCGGGCGTTGATCAGCGGGCCGTGCGTCGTCGCCGAGTCCAGCTGGTCGCCGAGGCGGAGCGAGCGGATGCGGTCGGCCAGCGCCTCCACGAACGGCTCGCAGACGCCCGCCTCCACGAAGAAGCAGTTGGCCGCCACGCACGACTGGCCGCCGTTGCGGAACTTCGCCAGCATCGCCTGGCCGGCGGCCAGCTCGAGGTCGGCGTCGGCGCAGACGACGAACGGCGCGCACCCGCCGAGCTCCAGCGCGAGCCGCTTCATGGTGCCGGCCGCGTCGCGGTACAGCGCCTTGCCGACCGCGGTCGAGCCGGTGAAGCTGACCACGCGGACCCGGGGGTCGGAGAGGGCCGGGGCGGTGGTCTCCGCGGCGGGGCCGGTGACGAGGTTGGCCGCGCCCGGCGGCAGGCCGGCGTCCTCGAGGCAGCGGAAGAGCGCCACGACGGACGCGGGCGCCTCGTCGCTCGGGCGCGCCACCACGGTGCAGCCGGCGGCCAGCGCCGGCGCGAGCTTGCGCGCCTGGAGCGAGACCGGGAAGTTCCAGGGGGTGAGCGCGGCGGCCACGCCGGCCGGCTTGCGCGCGAGCAGCTGGGGGCCGGAGGGCCGCCCGCCGGAGGAGGCGAGGCGCTCGAGCCGCAGGCCCTCCTCGGCGTAGAAGTCGAAGAAGTCGGCCGAGAAGCGCACCTCGCCGATGCCCTCGGCGAGCAGCTTGCCCGTCTCGGCGGCGAGCGTCCGCCCGATCGGCTCGGCGTGCTCGCGCAGCTGCGCCGCGGCGCGCCGGAGCACGCCGGCTCGCTCGAGCGCGCCGGCGGAGCCCCACGCGGGGAA
>JBOGYU010000355.1:0-5111 GCA_050696935.1 Solirubrobacteraceae bacterium
CTGGCCGCGGAGCTGGCGCTCGCCGCCGGCCACGACGTCGACCGGCCGACGTGGACCGACGCCTACTACGAGACCGCGAGGAGCGCACCGTGAGCATCCGCCTAGCCGTCGTCGGCTGCGGCAGCGTCTTCTGGACGCCCTACATGAGCCTGATCGAGTGGCTGCGCGGCCAGGGCCGCGTCGACATCGTCGCGGTCCACGACTCCGACCCCGGCAAGCGCCGCGCGGCGGCCGACCGCCTCGACCTCAGCCCCGACCTGCCCGACGACCTCGCCGTCTGCACTCACCCGGACGTCGACGTCGTGTTCGTGCTCGTGCTCGCCAGCATGACCGAGGACGGCCGCCTCGCCCGCGCGGCACTCGAGGCCAGCAAGCACGTGCCCGTCGAGAAGCCGGTCGCGAGTGTCCGCCGCTCCTGCATGCGGCCGGTGTCGAACGGCGGGTCGGCGTAGACCATCTGCACGCACGGCGTCGGGGAACTCGCGCAGCAGCGGCAGATTGTCGCCGTGGACGATCCCTCCACGGCCGCGAGGCTACTGGGGCGCACCGGTCGCTCGGGAATCCTCGACCGTGGTCGGAACGCCGACAGCGGCCTTGCCCCGCGCGCTTTTTGGGGCTGCGCCGGGCGGGTGCGCTGCGGCCGCTGGAGCCGCTCACCGTTGTCCGAGGAGCTCGCGGTAGAGGGTGCGGGTCGCGGTTTCGGGTTCGAGGCCGAGTTGCTCGTCGAGCAGGGTCCGCAGGCGCTGGTAGCGGCGGCCGACCGACTCCCGCAGGCCGAGCTTGGTTTCCGCTTGCATGGCGAGCCGCCAGAGCGCTTCGTTGAGCGAGTCGCGGTCGAGTCCCTGCTCGGCCGCCTCGAGCGCGCCGTGCGCGTCGCCGGTGGCGAGCCGGGCGCGGCCGAGCTGTTCGAGGAGCTCGGCCTGGGTGGCGCGCAGGCGTCCTGTGTCGGTGTCGGCCCAGACGTGGTCCCAGCCGGCGAGCGGTTCGCCTCGCAGCAGACCCAGGCCGCGTTCGAGCACGCGCCGTTCGGAGGCGGGTGTGGTCGTCGCCTTGGCTTCGGCGAGGAGCGCCTCGAGCCCGTCGCCGTCGACGGTGATCTTGCGGCGGTCGAGGGCGTAGTGGCCGCGGTGGCTGATGAACGCGTCGCCGAGGAGCTTTCGCGCCTCGCTCGTGCTCTGCCAGAGTCGTGGGCGGGTGCGGCGGGGATCCTGGCCGGGCCAGATCGCCTCGACGAGCTCATCACGAGTAGCGCCGCGCGGATGCAGTGCCAGGTAGGCGAGCAGCTGCTCGGTCGAGGAGCGCAGGCCGCGCACGGGCCCGTCGACGTTCTCGACCGTGAACGAGCCGAGCAGCGAGATGCGAAGCCGAGATCCGACCGTGGCAGCGGCGGCGCTGGTCTCGGCGAGGTCTATTGCCGTTCGGGCTGGGTGGGTTGCGTGCTGCTCGTCGGGCGGGGCGGCCACCGTGAGGGCGGGAGCAAGCCCGATGCGTGCGCGGTCTCGTGACCGAGGCTTGGGATTCGCCACCTGGCCGGGGCGGGGATCGGCGATGGTGGTCGCCGCCTGCGTGCCGCCGTTGGTGTGCGCGAGCCGGATGGCGGCGAGCGCGAGCAAGAGGATGAGCGCGAGCCAGCCGAGGAACGCGAGCACGTCCTCGAGCTGTTCGACCGTGACCGGACCGGTCAGCGAGTCGGGAAGCTGCGGAAGCCCGGGTCGCAGGACCGACAGCATCGCGGCCACGACGATCACGGGCAGTGATCGGGTGATACGCCACACGAGCGGGGCGCGATCTCGGCGCGGAGTCATGGCAGGAGGGCGAGGAATGAGCCGAGGGCGAGGAACGGCGCGAGGGGAAGGGCCGTGCGGGCGGCGGCGCGACCGGAGCGGGCGATGACGACCAGGCCGGCGAGCGCAGCGAGGAGGAGTCCGGCGGCGAGCGCTGGGGACGCGTCGCCGTCGAGTCCCACGACGATGAGCAGCGCGAGCTTGACGTCGCCCATGCCGAGCGCCGCGGGCCGTGCGAGGGCGATCAGGAGCGGCACCCCGACGATCGCCACGCTCGGGAGCGGGGCTTGGGCCGATGTGCTGGCGATCACTGACATGGCGGTGCACGCCGCGGCGGCTGGCAGGGCGAGGCGGTTCGGGACGCGGTACTGGGAGAGGTCGATGGCGGCTATGGCGCCGAGCGCCGCTCCGCACAGCGACAGCTGTGCGATGATGGCGGGGTCTGCGCTGCCACCGGCGAGGGGCAGCGCGGTCGCGCCGGCCAGGGGGAGCAGGAGCGCGCGCCCGGTCATGGCCGCCTGGGCTCGGCGGTCGCGTGGCCGGAGACGCTGAGCGTGTTTAGCCCGACGAGGCGCAGCAGGATCGTGGGGAACCGGCGCTGGACGTCGACGCTGACGGCGGCGGTGGTTGCGCTCGCCTGAGCGCTCTGCCCGGACTGGGTCGCGACCGCCTGCAGCGCGGCGGACCGGGCTTGGCCGGGGTTGAGCTTGAGCGCGCCGGCGTGTAGCGCGTTCTGGTCGAGGGCCTGGCTGCCGGAGAGGGCAGCGTGGTCGGCGATCGAGACGAGCTCGCGGCGCACGATGAACGCGTGGCCGATGTCGACGGCGGCGCCGATGATCATCAGCAGCGCCAGCGAGAGGAGCAGTCCGGTGATCAGCACCGACCCGTGCTCCTCGCGCAGCCTGGCTCGCCTGCTCCGGATCATGGAGGCGTCTCGGGGTGCAGGAGGCTTCGGTAGCGGTCGATCGGGGCGCTGGCCCGCCCGCGGACGATGATCGTGCCGAACCCGCCGAGCCCGGGGATGGTCCCGAGGTCGACACTCGCGCTGGTGCTCGCGGTCAGGGTGCTGCCGCGCGCGAACCGGCCGCCCAGAGTCACGTTCAGCCGGACGCCGGTCTGCGCTCGCGCGGCGCTGACGGCGGATCGTGCGGCGGCGTGGGCGTCAGCGGCGTCGGGTGCGAGGGTGGCGGAGCGGACGGCGTCGCGGGCGGCTTGCTGGGCGGCGAGGTGCGCGGTCTCGATGCGCCCGAACAGCGGAACGATGAACAGCAGCGGCACGAGCACCCCGGAGATCAGCATCAGGCCCGTGATCAGCCCCTCCCCGGTGTCGGAGCGCAGCCGTGCGAGTAGGCGGGTCATCGTGCGCGCTCTTCTTCGGGGTAGCGCTCGAGCGGAAGGCTCGCGCTCTCGCTCACGGACGGCAGGAACAGCGAGACGCCGAAGATCCTCGGCGCGTGCCCGTCGACGTGGACGGTGACCGCCGTCGGGCCGGCCTGGGCTGAGGGGCGAAGGCCGGCGGCCGTGCCGCCGGCGGCGCCGAGGATCGCGCTGGCCCGCGCGAGGCCCGCGCCGGTGCCCTGGGTGGCGGCGGCGCGCGCACCGTCCTGCGCGGCGGACTGGGCGACCGAGCGTGCGTGCGCGTAGAACAGGGCCTGGATCGCGACCAGCACGACGAGCACGACGACGCCGAGCATCAGCAGCCCGTCGATCAGCGCCTCGCCGCGCTCGGACCGCATCGCCGGCTCCCGGGGTCAGCCGCCGAGGAGGCTGACGATCTTGTTCGCCGCGCCCTCGATCGCGGGCCGCAGCAGCGCAACCACGGCGGCGGCCGCGGCGGCGAGGCCGACGGCCATGACGACCCAGTTGATCAGGCTGTCGCCGCGCTCCTCGCGCGCGGCGCGCTCAGCGAGGGTGAGGAGCGTGGACCAGAGCTTGTCGAGCAGCATCTCTATTTGCCTCCTTCAAGGTCAGATCGTGGTGGCGAGGAAGTGCAGGAAGCCGTAGGCGAACAGCAGCACGAGCACGGCGAGCAGCGGCGCGACCGGCGCGTGCATCGCCAGGTAGGCCCGATCGGCGGCGCGCTCGAGGTAGCGGTTCTGCTCGGCCCGCGCCTGCGCGGCCTGTGCGCGCAGGAACTCCAGGTACGGGCTCTCCTTGGCGGCGAGCAGCTCCGCGAACCGCCGGAACGTGTCCTCGCCGGTGTCGCGCGCGACGCGGACGAGCGCCTCGCGCTCGCCGAGGAACCGCTCGCGGCGCGCGAGCGATAGGGCGCGCTGCAGGTCGCGTCCGAGCGGGCCGGGACAGTCCTCGGCGGCGAGCTCGAGCGCCTGGCGCAGCGACTTGCCGGCCCCGAGCGCGAGCGCCATCACCGAGATCGCCTCGGGCAGGTCCAGGAAGATCGCCTCGCGGGTGCGCTTGGCCTCCGCGCGCAGCGCGAGGTCGGGGACGAAGAACCCACCAATCGCCAGGACAAGCAGCAGCCCGGCGGGCACCAGCCGCCCGGTCGCGGCGGCGTAGGGCATCAGCGGCACCAGCGGGACCGCGACCGCCAGCAGCGCCTTCTCGCCGAGGAAGCGCCCGAGCGTCTTGCCGTCCCCGGCCCGGCGCAGATCGCGCTGATAACCGCCGACGACACCCGCGAGCCATCCCGGTCCCGTCACCGCGCCACCCAGCCGGAACGCGCCGATCGCTGCCCTACCGGCGCCCTCGGCGCGCGCCAGTCGCGTGGTGAGCGCCGGGCGGCGCGACGACAGGATCCCGTGGGCGAGCAGCAGCCCGCCGGCGACCAGGCACAGCGAGCAGAGCGCGAGCGCCGCGTTCACCGCGTCCCCCCGGTGCGGCGCGGCTCGGGGACCCGGCCGAGCCGGCGCATCATCACGTAACAGCCGAAGATCATCGCCCCGCCGAGCACGCCGACGAGCGTCCCGGCCGGCGTCCTGTAGGCATCCAGGTACGTGGGCGAGGCGACGCCGACGAGCAGCAGCAGCGCGATCGGGCTCAGCGCCAGGATCGCCGCCTCTATCTGAAGGCTCGAGGCCCGCGAGCGCGCCTTCTCACGCGCCTCAAAGCGCTCCGACAGCACGCCGGCCAGCTCGCGAAGCACCGGAGCGAGCCCGCCGGCCGGAAGATCGACGAGCGCCGCCCGCAGCAGCACCACGACGGTGTCCGCGGTCCGTTCACCCGCCCGGGCGAGCCCGTCGAGCGCCGCCGCCATCCCCCCGGACCGCAGCCGGGCAACAAACCCCGCCAGCTCGCCGCGCAGCGCCACCGGACCGGACTCCGCGGCCAGCGCGACCGCGGCGGGGAACGCGAGGCCCGCCTCCAGCG
>JBOGYU010000356.1:0-5105 GCA_050696935.1 Solirubrobacteraceae bacterium
CCAAGGCGCTGCGGGCGTTCGTCGGCGGCCACGCCGGCGCCGTGCGCCGCGCGTCGATCGGCAAGGTCGGCGTCGCCCTGTCCGGCGGCGGGTTCCGTGCGTCGCTGTTCCACATCGGCGTGCTCGCCCGGCTCGCCGAGTGCAACGTCCTGCGCCGCGTCGAGGTGCTGTCGTGCGTCTCGGGCGGCTCGATCCTCGGGGCCTTCTACTACCTCCAGCTGCGCCGGCTCCTGCAGCAGAAGCCGGACGGGGACGTGACCGGCGCGGACTACGTCGCGCTCGTGCGCACGCTCGCCGACGACTTCCTCGCCGGCGTCCGGAAGAACCTCCGCGGCCGGCTCGTCAGGGATCCCGCCGACGACGTGAAGATGCTCTTCACCCGGTACTCGCGCACCGACCGCGTGGGCGAGCTGCTCGAGGAGCTCTTCTACGGCCCCTTGCGGGAGGACGACGGCGCATGGCGGATGCCGGACCTGATCGTCAAGCCCGCGGGCCGGGGCGACGACTTCTCCCTGCGCTACGAGAACTGGCTGCGCGAGGCGAAGGTCCCGATCCTCGTGCTCAACGCGACGGCGCTGAACACCGGCCACAGCTGGCAGTTCACCGCGTCGTGGATGGGCGAGCCGCCGAGCGGCGCCGACGAGCGCGTCGACGCGAGCCGGCGCCTGCGGCGCGTCTACTACCCCGACGCGCCCGACGTCGAGGAGCTGCGGCGGCCGACGCTGGGCCAGGCGGTCGCCGCGTCCGCGTGCGTCCCGGGCCTCTTCCCGCCGATCACGCTCGACCGCCTCTACGAGGGCATCGACGTCGAGCTCGTCGACGGCGGCGTCCACGACAACCAGGGCATCGCGAGCCTGGTGGAGCAGGACTGCAACGTGATCCTGGTCAGCGACGCCAGCGGGCAGCTGCGCGACGCCGAGGACCCCAAGCGCCGGCTGCTGGGCGTCGCCGGGCGGTCGAACAGCATCCTCATGAAGCGCGTCCGCGGCGCGCAGTACGGCGAGCTCCTCGGCCGCCGCCGCTCGGGCACGCTGCGAGGCTTCATGGCCGTACACCTCACGAAGGGGCTGCCGGCGCCGCCGCGGGACTGGAGCAAGTGCCAGGAGCCGTGGACTCCCGAGGACGACGCGCTGCCGGGCGAGTCGGCGTCCCCCTACGGCCTCGACCCCGGCGTCCAGCGCGCGCTGGCCGAGCTGCGCACCGACCTCGACGCGTTCTCCGACGACGAGGCGTACGCGCTGATGGCGGCCGGCTACGTCATGACCAGGCATGACCTCGCCGGCGCCCTGCCCGAGCTCGCGCAGGCCGACCCGGCGCTGGAGCGCGACGACTGGCCGTTCGCGAAGGTCCTCGCCGAGATGACGTCGCAGGACGCCACCCGCTTCGGCGACGCGCTGCAGTACGGCCACTCCCGCTTCTTCCGCGGGCCCAGGAAGGCGGTGAACGCCGCGACCGGCCGGCTCCACGCCCTCGCATCGAAGCTGCCCTTCGTCGGGGGCCGGAAAGGATGAACGGATTGGACGTCCTCGTCCAGCACGCGGACACTCGTGAGTGTCGTGGCTTCACGGACGTCTCGGTCGCCCGACCGGTGCGGATCCTCGTCCACGACGGCACCTCCGGCTCCGGCGGCATGTCCGCGTCGCTCGCCATCGCGCTTCGCCGGGCGATGAGCGCGCTCGGGCACGAGGTGCCACGTCACCAGATGCCGTGCGGATGCGAGCTCCAATCCCCCTGCCGGGCCCGGGACGAGCCCGGCACGATCAACGTGCTCGTCTGGGTCGGGTCGGCCGACGATCCCGACGCGTCCGAGACCGACCTCACGCACGCGTGGCTCGGGGGCAGTCCACGCACCGCCGCGGTGGCGATGGTGCCGGAGGGGCGCAACCCCGACGACGCCGTGCCCGAGCCGCTGCGCGACCGCCAGGTCGTGTGGTGGAACGGCGACGCCGACCGTGCGGCGCAGGACGTGCTGGCCGCCGCTGAGGTCGTCACCGCCGACCGCCGGGTCTTCGTCTCCTATAGCCACGCCGACGGCGTCGACCTCGCGAACGCGGTCTTCCACGCGCTGTCCGAGGCGCGGTTCTCGGTGTTCCTCGACGCCTTCGCGCTGGCGCCGGGCAGTGACTTCGCCGAGCGCATCGAGCACGAGCTCCTCGACAAGACGTTCCTGGTGCTGATCGAGACGCGCGAGGCCCTCGCGTCGAGCTGGGTGCTGCGCGAGCTGGCGTTCGCGCGGCGGCACCGGCTGGGGATCGCGTCGGTGTGGCCCGCGGGGGGACCGCGGCTCGGCAGCATTGGCCGCTCGCGGCGGTGGGAGGTCCCGGCCGGTGCGCTCGGGACGGCGTCGTCCGGTGGTCCGGCGCTGGTCGGCGCGGCAGCGGACGATCTGCGCGACCTCGTCAGCCGCCTGCACGGCGAGGCGATGCTGCATCGCCGCCGGGTCCTCGTCGGGGGGATGCGCGCCGCCTTGCGCCGCATGGGCGTCCTCGGGTCGGACGTCGTCGCCGTCCCGGGCGGGCTCGACGTGGACGCCGGCGGTCAGCGCTGGCCGGTGGGGCTGAGCCCGCGCCCGGCGACGCTGGTCGATATGCACGCGCTCGCGCGCCGCGCGCCGGCCGGTCAGCGAGGCGTGGTGGTCAGCGCGACGCCGCGCGGCCGTCCCGAGGGCGAGGCGCTCGGCTGGCTCGGCGGCACCACTCCCGTCGCGCACTGGGACGAGGGTCGGCTGCTCTCGCTCGCAGGCGCGCTCGTCAGCGGGAGGATCTGAGCGATGGACCGCCGTGACCGGCCGCAGGCGTGGGAACCCCCCGTCGTCCTCTCCGCCGGCTTCCCGGACGAGGACGACGACGTCCCGTCCGCCCAGCTGCTGGAGATCGAGGAGGCACTGCTCAGCCTCACCCGTGCGTCGCTCGCCCAGGGCCGCCGTCTCGTGCTGCCCGCCGATCCCGTCGTGGTCCCGCTCGTCGCCCACACCGCCGCCGAGTACGCCGAGGACATCCGGACGGAGGCCGCCGACGTGCCGCCTCCGCTGGTCCACGTTCTGCTCACCGAGGGCCGCGACGACCAGCTCGCCGAGGCGCTGTCGGGACTCGATCACGTGCGCCTCGCGCCCTTCTCCGACCCGCGCGAAGAACGCCGGGGGCGCCAGCGCCTGACCGCCGAGGCGCTGGACGAGCTCGGTCCGTCAGCCGGCGTCGTCTTCGGCGGGGCATCCGAGTCGCTCGACGATCTCGAGCTGATTCGAGCACACGGGATACCGCTGTATGTCATCGGGACGGCGCTCGCAGGGCGGCTGCGGGAGCGCGGCGACCTGTGGGAGTACGACATCGTCGAAGGCGCGCTCGCGGACGTCGATTGGGGAGCGGCCGAAACCGACGCCGAGCGATCCGTCCCCTATCCGTACGTGATGCAGGTGCTCGTCGAGCGCTGGGGGCCTACCGATGCGAGGGGCTGACGTCTTCATCAGCTATCGCCGCGAGGATGCCGGCTCGGCCGGAAGACTCGGCGACTGGCTCGCCTCGCACTTCGGCGCCGATCGCGTGTTCCTCGACGTCTCCGGCATCGGCGGCGGTCAGGAGTTCCCCGTCGTGATCGAGGAAGCGATCCGTGACTGCCGGGCCGTCGTGGCCGTCGTCACGCCGCGTTGGGGTCAAGATCTGGCCGACCCGGAGGACTGGGTGCGCCGCGAGCTGTCATCGGCGCTCGCGGCCGGCAAGCCGATCGTCCCGGCGCTGCTCGACGGCGCCCCGGCTCCCGCCCGCTCAGCCCTGCCGGCCGATCTCGCGCCGCTGGCCGACAGGAACGCGGTCACGTTGGCGGCGGCCGACTTCCGCGACGACGTCGGACGGCTCATCGAGGCACTCGAACGCCTCGGAGTCGAGCCGGCGACGCGCACGGCGTTCGCCGACGTGCCGAAGTCCGCCCGCGTCGAGGCGCGCGCCGCCTGGGATGCCGCCGACGATCCTGAGCACGCGCGGGAGCGCCTGATGGAGGCGCTCGCCGCCCACGGCATCCGCGCCTCCGGCGAGCGCGGCGCGGATCTGCGTCTGACGGGCGGCAACAAGCTGAAGGCCCGGCTCCTCGGCTCGCTGCACGGCCCCGAGTCGCGGCTCCCGCTGAGGGGCCTCCTCCGCGTCCGCGACCGGGGGGGCGACCGTGACGATCGAGGTGCTGCTCGCCGAGGACTGGGGGCGCGGCATCTTCGCGGGAGTGAGCGGCCGATACGACAGCCGCTTCGGCAAGGTGCTCGCCGACCTTCGGCAGACCACCGCGCGCCGCTGACGAGGTCGGATTCTCCTCCCACGCGCCGCGCGACCGGCCGGACCGGGACGGCTAGAGCGGGGCGTCCTCGCCGGCGACGGCGATGCCGTAGACGTCCGTGCGCCGGTCGGCGCGCGGCTCCACGAGCGGGATGCGCGTCTGCGCCGCCCCGACCTCGTCGAGGTCGACCTTGACCACGGCGACGGCGTCCTCGTCCGCGGACAGCGGCCCGAGCAGGCAGCGGCCGCGCGGGTCGGCGACCATCGAGGAGCCCAGGAACTCGAGGTCGCCGTGCGCCCCCGCCTGTGAGGCGCAGGCGATGAACACCTGGTTGAGGTTCGCCTGGAGCAGCGCTCCCCGGACCTGCGGGGGCATGCCGTCCTCGTCGAAGCGGATCCGGTCGAAGCCCGGCACCCAGGCCGTCGGCACGAGGACCAGCTCCGCTCCGCGCAGCGCCAGGATCCGGACCGTCTCGACGAAGCGCAGGTCGTAGCAGACGCACACCCCCACCGTGCCGAACGGGGTCACCACGACCGGCAGCCCGCGGTCGCCCGGGCGAAAGGCGTGCTTCTCGCCCGCGAACAGGTGGAGCTTGCGGTAGTGCAGGGCGATCCCGTCGGGACCGACGAGCACGGCCGTGTTGAAGAGGTCGTCGCCGGCCCGCTCGCAGAACCCGCCCGCCACGTGGCCTCCAGCCGCGGCCGCCACCGCCCGCCAGGCCGTGACCGTGGGCCCGTCGATCGGCTCGGCGAGGGGCAGCAGGCGCTCGCGGTCCGCGACGTACCCCGGCACGAGCAGCTCGGGCAGCACCGCGACGTCTGCGCCTCGCTCGAACGCCTCCTCCG
>JBOGYU010000357.1:0-5088 GCA_050696935.1 Solirubrobacteraceae bacterium
GCCCGCCGCAGCCAGCACGGCCGCGCCCTGCAGCGGCGCGGCTACGGCGATCGAGACGGACATGTGGCGGGCAACCCTAGCGGCGGTGGAGGCGCTGCTCGCGCACCGTCTCGGCCACCACGCGGCCGCCGCGCAGGACCCAGCGGCGCGGCGCCTGCTCCCGCAGCGCGTCACGCGGGTCCTCCGCGTCGAGGACCACGAGGTCGGCGCGGGCGCCCGGGTGCAGGCCGTGGTCGGGGAGCCGGAGGAGCCGGGCGGCGTCCTCGCCCACCATCCGCAGCGCCGCGGCGATCTCCGCCGGAGTGCCGAGCTGCGCGGCGTGGGCGACGATCAGCGCCACCTGGAGCGGGTCCGCAGACCCGAAGGGGTAGAACGCGTCGTCCACGCAGTCCTGGCCGGCGGCGACCGTCACCCCCGCCGCGAGCAGCTCCTTCACGCGCGGGATCCCGCGCCGGCGCGGCTCGGCGTCCTCGCGGCCCTGGAGCATCAGGTTCGTCGGCGGGTTGGTCACCACCATGACGCCCGCGGCGGCGGCCCGCGCGATCACCGCCGCGGCGTACGAGTCCTCCCACGCGGCCATCGCGCACAGGTGCCCCGCGGTCGTGCGCGGCCCCCAGCCGCGCCGCTCGGCCTCCTCCACGAGCAGCTCGAAGCTGCGCCAGCGGCCGTCGTCGGTCTCGTCGACGTGCATGTCCACGTCGGCGTCGTGGCGGACCGCGAGGTCGAGGCAGAAGGCGACGTGCCGCCGGGCCGCGTCCATGTCGACCTCCCAGTGCGGCATGCCGCCGACCACCCCGGCCCCCGAGCGCATCGCTGCGGCCATCAGCTCGTCCGCGCCCGGGTCGCGCCAGATGCCCTCCTGCGGGAACGCGACGATCTGGACCTCGCACAGGTCGGCGTGGTCCGCTCGCGCCGCGGCCACGCCGTGCAGGCCCTTCAGCCCGCCGATCGTGTCGACGTCGACGTGGCTGCGGATCGCCGTCGTGCCCGCCATCACCGCCTGCCGCACCACCACGCCCGCGCGCGCCCGGATCTCCTCGACCGTCGCGGCCCGCTTGGTCGCGTGCAGGAGCGCGATCGCCTCCGCCAGCGTGCCGGAGCGGTTGGGCGGCAGGAGCGGCCCGACGAGGACCTTGTCGAGGTGGATGTGCGGCTGCACGAAGGCCGGCGAGACGAGGCGACCGGCGGCGTCGAGCTCGCGCGCGGCCTCGAGGTCGTTGCCGACGGCGGCGATCCGCTCGCCCGCGATGCCGACATCGTGGAGCCCGTCGAGCCCCTCGATCCGTGCACGGCGGATGACGAGGTCGCAGCTCACCAGGCCGACAGCGCGTCGACCGCCGCCTCGAACCGCCCGCGCACGTCGCGCTCGCCGGCGGCCAGCAGCAGCATCAGCAGCAGCCGCGCCTTCGCGGCGCTGAGCCCGCCCGCCGCGATCACGCCCGCGTCGCGCAGGGTGACGCCGCCGCCCGGGCCGCCGTAGACCGCGCCCGTGCCGCCGGTCGGCACCCGCGTGGCCACGACCACCGGCAGCCCGCGCGCGAGCGCGGCGCGGATCCCCGGCTCGGCGCTCCCCGGCACGTTCCCGAGCCCGGTGCCCTCGAGCACCAGCCCCGCCGCGCCCGAGACCTCGAGCACCGACTCGATCAACCCCTCCTCCATGCCGGTGTACGTCTGCACCACCGGCACCGGCCGGTCGAGCGCCGCCGGCAGGTCCACCACGAAGCGCCGCGACGGCAATGCCGGCACCCGCACCGAGCCCGGCACCACCGTCCCCACCGGCCCGTGCCCCGGCGACACCATGGCCGAGACGCGGAAGGAGTCCTGCTTGCGCACGAAGCGGGCGGCGTGGATCTCGTCGTTGAGGACGAGCACGGCGCCAACCGCGAGTCCGGCCCGCGCGACCTCCGCAGCGCACAGCAGGTTCCGCGGCCCGTCCGCCGCGATCTCGCCGCCGCTGCGCATCGCCGCCGCGAACACCACCGGCTTGTCCGACGCCATCGTCAGGTCGCACAGGAACGCCGTCTCCTCCACGGTGTCCGTCCCGTGGGTGACGACGACCCCCGGGATGGAGTCCTCCAACGCCGCTGCCACCCGTGCAGCCACGTCCAGCATCGTCGCGGGCGTGACGTTCCACCCGTTCACGCGCGCGACCTCGTCCACCTGCACCGGCCCCAGCCCGGGTACGCCCTGGACCAGGTCGTCGGCGCTCACCGCCGGCCGCACCGCCCCCGTGTCCGGGTCCGCGAGCGAGGCGATCGTGCCCCCGGTGGCGACGACGCGGATCACCGCTCGTCCTCGATGGCGGCGGCCGCGCGCACCGCCTCGAGGATCCCGACATACCCCGTGCAGCGGCACAGCTGGCCGCCGAGCGCCTCGCGCAGCTCCGCGTCGCTCATCGACGGCGCCTCCCGGTAGATCGGGAGCGCCGTCATCAGGAAGCCCGGCGTGCAGAAGCCGCACTGGAGCCCGTGGTGGCGCCGGAAGGCCTCCTGGAGGGGATGCAGCCCGTCCGGCCCCGCCAGGTCCTCGACCGTGCGGATCTCCGACCCCTCGGCGGTCGCGGCGAGCATCAGGCACGAGCGGGCGGGCTCGCCGTCCACCAGCACCGTGCAGCAGCCGCACACACCGTGCTCGCAGCCGACGTGCGTGCCGGTGAGCCCGATGTCGTGCCGGAGCGCGTCCGAGAGCAGCCGGCGCGGCTCCACGTCGATCCGGTGCGCGGTGCCGTTGACGCGCAGCGTCAGCTCCATGCCAGCACCCTCGCCGCCAGCCGTTCCGCGAGCCACAGCCGGTAGCGCGCGGTGGCGTGGATGTCGTCCTCCGGCTCCAGGCGCTCCCGGATCAGCTCCGGGAGGTCCGCCGGATCGCCGAACTCGATGCGCTCGGGCACCGGCCCCATGCCCACGAACGCGACCGCGCCCGGGATCGCCGCGACGCCGCACAGCGCGTAGTCGCCCCGGCGGCGGGCGAACTCGGCGAACGCCCCTCCCTCGTGCGCCGGCAGCCGCACCTCCTCGATCCACTCGCCCGGCTCCAGCGAGGTCTCCAGGTGCGCGACGAAGAGCTCCGCGGCCGGCACCGTCCGCTTCCCGTTCGCCCCGCGCACCCGCGCCTCGCCGCGCAGGAGCGCCATCAGCGCGGGCAGCTCGGCGGCCGGGTCGGCGTGGGCGATGCTCCCCACGAGCGTCCCGCGCGAGCGGATCGCCGGATGCGCCACGTGGGCGAGCGTCTGGGTCAGCAGCGGCAGCTGGCGGACCGCGAGCGGCGAGCGCTCGGCGGCGCGCAGCCGCACGAGCGGCCCGAACGCGAGCGCCCCGCCGTCGAGCACCGGCTCGGCCGGCTCGCCCTCGAGGAAGTTCAGGTCGACCAGGTGGTCGGGGGCGGCCAGCCGCATGTTGAGGATGGGGATCAGGCTCTGGCCGCCGGCGAGCACCTTCGCGCCCGGCCCGAGCTCCGCGAGCAGGCGGTCGACCTCCTCGCGGGAGCGCGGGCGGTGGTAGGCGAACGGCGGTGGCTTCACGGGCCGGGCTCGGGCCCCCTCGGGTCCGGCGTGCGGCCGAGCGGCTCCGCCAGCGCGTCGCCCCATGCTCCCGCCGGGCGGTCCGTCGGCGCGCCGATCTCCGGCTGGAACACGCGCAGCACCTGGTAGATGACGATCGCCGCGAGCGTGCCGAGCGCGATCCCGGCGAACTCGTAGTCGCCCCAGGTCAGGACGTAGTTGCCGGCCCCCACGATCAGCGCGACCGCCGCGGTCACGAGGTTCACGGGATCGCGGAAGTTCACCCGGCCGTCGATCCAGATCCGCCCGCCGAGGACGGCGATCATGCCGAACAGGGCGGTGACGGCACCGCCCAGCACGCCGACCGGGATGGCGCTGATGACGGCGCCGAACTTCGGCAGCAGGCCGAGCGCGATCGCGATCGTGCCGGCGATCAGGTACGCGAGCGTCGAGTAGATGCGCGTGTACCCCATGACGCCGATGTTCTCCGCGTAGGTCGTCGTGCCCGAGCCGCCGAACAGGCCCGACAGCGTGGTCGCCACGCCGTCGCCCATGAAGGAGCGGCCGATCATCCCGTCGAGGTTGCGCTCGGTCATCGCGCCCACGGCCTTCACGTGGCCGGCGTTCTCGGCCAGCAGCACGAGGATCACCGCGGGGACGATCAGGACGATCGCGCGGCCGTTGAACTCGGGCGTCACGAAGTCCGGGAAGCCGACCCAGGCGGCGTCGTGGACCATCGTCCAGTCGACGTCGCCGAGGATCGCCGCGAACAGGTAGCCGACCACCACCCCCAGGAACACCGACAGGCGGGAGACGAAGCCCTTGAAGACGACGCCGATCAGCAGGATCGCGACCAGCGTGACGAGCGCGATGCCCGCCTGCTGCTCGAACTGGTCCTTGGCGACCGGGGCCAGGTTGAGGCCGATCAGCGCGACGATCGCGCCGGTGACGACCGGCGGCAGCAGGAACTCGATCACCCTGTAGCCGGCGCGGTCGACGATCAGGCCGACAAGCGCGAGCACGACGCCGGCGACCAGGATCCCGCCGAGGGCCGCCGGCACGCCGCCCTCGGCCTTCGCCGCGATCACCGGCGCGATGAACGCGAAGCTCGAGCCGGTGTAGGACGGCACCCGGTTGCGGGTGACGAGGTTGAAGATGATGGTCCCGACGCCGGACCAGAAGATGGTCGTGGCGACGGGGAAGCCGGTGAGCACCGGCACGAGCGCGGTCGCGCCGAACATCGCGAGGATGTGCTGGCCGCCGAGCCCGAGCATCGCGGGCATGTGCAGGCGCTCGTCCGGCCGCACCACCTCGCCTGGTTGCACCGTCCGCCCGTCGCCGTGGACCTTCCAGACCCTGTCGAGCGCGGTTGCCATCTGCTCCTCCTGTTGGACCAGGTGTCAGATTCTCCCCGGCGGCGCCGGTCCCTGCCGAGTCAACGGCGGGCGGTCCAGCGTCCGACCGCGACGCCGAGCAGCGCCGCCGCGGCGCCGACGAGGGCACCGGTGACGAACCCCGGCGCGGCGCGCCCCCGCACCGGCTCGAGGGCGCCCGACGGCGCGGGCGCCTCCTCCGGCGCGGCCGCGGCC
>JBOGYU010000358.1:0-5077 GCA_050696935.1 Solirubrobacteraceae bacterium
CCGGCGGGCCCGGCCCGCCGCTGCCGGCACCCGGCGGGCGCACACGTGCCACCAGCATGCGAGCGCCCGCCGTGCACCGGCAGCGACGACCCGGACTCCGCCGGGTTATGCGCCCAACTTCCGGATGGATGCACTAGAAGGCGCCGCGCCGGGTGATGACGGCCGGCACGGTCTTGAGCAGGATCGCGAGGTCCAGCCCGACCGACCAGCGCTCGAGGTAGAGGAAGTCGAGCCGCACGAGGTCGTCGAAGTCCAGCTCCGAGCGCCCGGACACCTGCCACAGCCCGGTGATGCCGGGCAGCACGAGGTAGCGCTTCTTGTGCCAGCCCTCGAGCTGGTCGAAGTCGCGCTGCGGCAGCGGCCGCGGCCCGACCAGCGACATCTGGCCGGCCAGCACGTTGAGCAGCTGCGGCAGCTCGTCGAGCGAGTAGCGCCGCAGCAGCCTGCCGACGCGCGTCAGCCGCGGGTCGGCGCGGATCTTGAACAGCGCCCCCGAGGCCTCGTTCAGTGACTCCAGGTCGGCCTGGATCTGGTCGGCGTCCGACCGCATGGTCCGGAACTTGAAGCACGCGAACGGCTCGCACCCCACGCCCGGCCGCATCGAGCGGTACAGCACCGGACCGCGCGAGGAGACGAACACCGCGGCCGCGATCACCAGCAGCATCGGGCTCAGGAACACGAGCAGCAGGAGCGAGACCACGAAGTCGAACGAGCGCTTGACCACGTAGTCGAAGCCGTCGAACACCGGCGGTCGCAGCTCGAACAGCGGGACCGACGCGCCGGGCACGAACTCGGCGCGGTGGACCAGGATCTCCATGGTCGAGGGCGCGATCCGCACGGTCACGGCGCGCTCGTGGCACTGGTCCACCAGCTCGACCGCGCGCTCCTGCGGGAAGTCCGGGTCGGCGATGATGACCTCCTGGACGCGGTAGCCGTCGAGCACCGCCGGCAGGTCCTCGATCCGGCCGAGCGACCGCAGCCCGTTGTCCGGCCGCGGGGTGAGCGAGAGGAAGCCGACCATCTCCACGGGCGCGTGCACCTCGTCCACCAGCGCGTGCGCGACGTCCTCGATGTGCTTGCCGGAGCCCACCAGCACCGCCCGGCGGCGGTAGCCCGCGGCCCGCAGCAGGACGCCGGTCGTCGCCTCGTAGAGCCACCGCAGCGACCCGATGAAGCAGATCGCGAACGCGAGCGTGCCGTAGAAGATGTAGTAGCTCGAGTACTTCTCGCCGTTCACCAGCGCGAAGATCAGCGCCACGACCATCACCTGGAACAGCGACGACACGATGCGCGACAGGCCCGGCCGCTCGGCGCGCGACGCGTACAGGCCCGAGCGGGCGAACAGCAGCACGGTCAGCAGGTAGGCGAAGGCGATCGTCTCGCGCGACTCCACGTAGGAGGCGTGCCACGCCCAGTCCCCGAAGCGCAGCACGGCCTTGACCATGAGGGCCACGTAGATGGCCGCGAACAGGCCGGCGAAGTCCAGCGCCAGCAGGGAGGCCACGCGCAGCGCCTTCCGCAGCGTCTCCATGCGCAGCAGGAAGGCCAGCGCGGGCGGGCGCTTGCGCCGCATGTCGACGGTCGGCAGGTCGACCGGCACCGTGGCGGCGGTCTGCGGGCGCTCCTGTGTCTGTGTGGGTGCGTCTGCCAAGTGGTTCGACTCCCGTGCACTAACGCGCAGCGGGCACGGATGTAGCGGCGTTAGGGCACGCCGATGCCGGTGAGCGCTTCCACGCCCGATTCGCCGAGGGTGCGCCGGAGCCCTTCGCGGAGGTCGACGCGCGGCTCCCAGCCCAGCAGCTCGCGGGCGAGCGCGATGTCTGGCTGGCGCACCTTCGGATCGTCGGTGGGCAGCGCCTCGTGCACGATCTCCGACCGCGACCCGGTCACCTCGATCACCGTCTGCGCGAGCTCGAGCAGCGTGAACTCGATCGGGTTGCCGATGTTGATCGGATGGTGGATCCCGGACTCCGCCAGCCGGATGATCCCGTCGATCATGTCGCTCACGAAGCAGAACGAGCGCGTCTGCGAGCCGTCCCCGAACACGGTGATCGGCCGGTCCTGCAGCGCCTGCCGCATGAACGTCGGGATCGCGCGCCCGTCGTGCGGCCGCATCCGCGTCCCATACGTGTTAAAGATGCGCACGATCGACGTGTCCACCCCCTGCTGGCGGTGGTAGGCCATCGTGAGCGCCTCCGCGTACCGCTTGGCCTCGTCGTAGACCCCTCGGGGGCCGATCGGGTTCACGTGCCCCCAGTAGGACTCCGGCTGCGGATGGATCTGCGGATCCCCGTACACCTCGCTCGTCGACGCCAGCAGGAACCGCGCACGGTGGTGCTTGGCCAGCCCGAGCGCGTGATGCGTCCCGTAGGAGCCGACCTTCAGCGTGTGCAGCGGGAGCCGCAGGTAGTCGATCGGCGACGCCGGCGAGGCGAAGTGGTAGACGACCTCGACCGGCTCGTCGACGTAGAACGGCTCGATGATGTCGGTGTGGATGTGCCGGAACTCCGGCACCCGGATGTGCGCGATGTTGGCGAGGGATCCCGTCTCGAAGCTGTCCACGCAGATGACGCGGTGCCCCCGCCGCAACAGCTCGTCGCACAGGTGCGACCCCAGGAATCCCGCACCACCCGTGACGAGGCAGGTGGCCATGACGGCCGCAGGATAACGAGGCTACCGGGCCCTTGCCGCCTTGAGCGTCTTCTTGCGGATGCCCGCCTCGAGCAGGTAGCGGCCGTCCTTGCGCTTCGTCGCAAGCCCCTGCTTGGCCAGCCGCTTGCACACCACGGGGCACTTCTTGCACCGCGGCTTGGACGTGCAGCACGACTTCTTGGGCTTGACGAGCTTGGCCTCCCCCATGGAGGCGCTCAGCGTAGCAGCGTGCGTTAGGGAACCCTAATCGGCGGACCGGCGCGGCCGGGGGATACGATCGGCCGATGCCAGCCGACACCTTCGTAGCCCGCCTCAACGAGCAGATCGGCAACGAGTTCGCCGCCCACCAGCAGTACGTCGCCTGCGCGGTGCACTACGACGGGGAGACGCTCCCGCAGCTCGCGCGCTTCTTCCACCGCCAGGCGCTGGAGGAGCGCGACCACGCGATGATGATGATCCAGTACCTGCTGGACGCCGACGCCGAGGTGACCGTCCCCGGCGTGTCGGCACCGCAGACCGCGTTCGCGGACATCGTCGCCCCGGTGGCGCTCGCGCTCGAGCAGGAGAAGCGCGTGAGCGACCAGATCAACGCCCTGGCCGCCACGGCGCGCGAGGCCGGCGACTACACCAGCGAGCAGTTCATGCAGTGGTTCATCAAGGAGCAGGTGGAGGAGGTCGCGACCATGTCCGACCTCCTGCGCGTGGTCGAGCGCTCGCGGGACGACCCGATGGAGATCGAGAACTTCATGGCCCGCGAGCACCCCGGCACGGAGGGCGACGACCCGACGGCGCCCCATGCGGCCGGCTCCTCCTCGGGGTGAGCTTCTCCGCCGAGCTGCGCGCGGCCGCCGCCCCGGCCTGGGACGCCCAGCTCGCACACCCGTTCGTGCGCGGGATCGGCGACGGGACGCTGCCCGAGGAGCGCTTCCGCTTCTACGTCCGCCAGGACTACCTGTTCCTGATCGACTACGGGCGGCTGCTCTCGCTCGCCGCGGCCCGCGCCCCGCGGCTGGAGTGGATGCGCCGGTTCGCCGCGCTGGCCGGGTCGGTGCTCGAGACCGAGATGGACTTGCACCGCCAGTTCGCCGCGCGCTGGGGCATCACGGCCGAGCAGCTCGAGGCCGAGCGCACCGCCCCGGCCACCGACGCCTACTGCGACTTCCTCCTGCGCACGGCCGCGCTCGGGGACTTCGCCGAGCTGGTCGCGGCGCTGCTCCCGTGCATGTGGGGGTACGCGGAGGTGGGCCGGCGGCTGTCGGCGGCCGGGGCGCCGGAGCACGAGGGCTATGCGGAGTGGATCGCCATGTACGCAAGCGAGGAGTTCGGGGAGCTGGCGGGGTGGTGTCGGGGGGTGACCGACGCGGTCGCTGAGGACGTGTCTGGCGCCGGGCGGCGGCGCATGCACGCCGCGTTCCGCGCGTCGTCCGAGCACGAGCTGGCGTTCTGGGAGAGTGCCTGGGCGGCGCGGTGACGCCGACGCCCTACGGCAACGGGACCTCGGCCCCGTCCTCCGGCACCGTCACACGGCCCACCAACCCCTCGTCGTGCAGCCGCTGGTGCATGTCGGCGCGCGTCTGGAGGCAGTGGTTGATGGCCTCCAGATGGACGGCGACGACTCGCGCGTCCGGGGCGTGGCGGGCGACGGCCACGACGTCGTCGTCGGTCATCACGATCGGGTCGCCCTCCAGGAGGCGGGCGCCGCTGGCGTTCACGACGACGGCGTCGGGCCGGTGCTCGTCGAGCGCCTCGCGGACCTCCTCGCACCAGATCGTGTCGCCGGCGACGTACAGCGACGGCTCGCCGGTGGCTTCGAGCACGTAGCCGGACGCCGGCGCCATCGCCTCGCCGATCGCGCCCGTGCCGTGCCGGCAGCCGGTGCGCGCCACGCGCACGCCCTCCCACTCCAGCTCGGCCTCGACGGGGCGCACGTCGGCGAACCCGCGCTCGCGCAGCGCCGCCTCGTCCTCCGGCTGGCAGAGCACCGGCACGTCCTTGGGCAGGAGCTCGACCGCGGTGGCGTCGAGGTGGTCGCGGTGCAGGTGGGTGACGACGACGGCGTCGACGCCATGGACGACGACCTCGGCCGGCTCGGGCAGGTCGCATAGCGGATTGCGCCGCGCGTTCGGCGAGTTCTCGACCGGCGGCCGGGCTCCCGCCGGGTCGAGCATCGGGTCCACGAGGAGGCAGCGGTCGGCGAGCTGGACGAGCAGCGTGGCGTTGCGGATCAGCCGGAGGCGCATCCCGCCCGAAGCGTACTCTCGCCCTGGTGCGCGCCCACTACGAGCAGCTCTGGGCGGACGCGCCCGACGACCCCGAGCCGTGGGAGTGGGAGCGCCGGCGCGCGCTCCTGCTGGGCGAGGCGAAGGCCGGCGAGCGGGTGCTCGACCTCGGCTGCGGGGCCGGCCGGTTCGTGGCGGCGCTGCGC
>JBOGYU010000359.1:0-5073 GCA_050696935.1 Solirubrobacteraceae bacterium
CGCTCGAGCGGCGCGCCGCTCCGCGGCTGCCCGCGCCGCGCCACCAGGCGCCCGGCCACGCGGAGAACGAGTACGAGGGGATCGCCCGCGCGCTGCGCTCCGGCCCGGCGCCGCTGCTGGAGCCCTATCCCGGCATGGCCGACCGCGAGCGGCTGCACCTGGCGTTCGCGATCCCGACCTTCAACGTCGGCTCCGGCGGCCACAACATCATCTTCCAGCTCGTGCTGCGGCTGGAGCGCATGGGCCACACCTGCTCGCTGTGGGTGTACGACCTGTTCTTCCACCGCCCGAACGACTCCGCGGCGATCCTGCGGCGGGAGATCACCGAGCACTTCGCTCCGGTGAAGGCGCCGGTGTTCAAGGGCTTCGACGACTGGTACGGGGCCGACGTGGTCGTCGCCACGGGCTGGCAGACCGTCTACCCGGTGCTGGAGCTGGAGGGCTGCCGGGCCCGCGCCTACCTGGTCAACGACCACGAGCCCGAGTTCTACGCGACATCGCTCGAGTCCGAGTGGGCGGAGCGGACGTACCACCAGGGCCTGCACGGGATCGCCGGCAGCCCCTGGCTGCGCGACCTGTACGTCGAGCGCTACGGCGGCCGCGCCGGGTGGTTCCAGTACGGCGTCGACCACGCCGTCTACCGCCCGCGCCCGGTGCAGCGGCGGCGGGACACCGTGGTGTTCTACGCCCGCCACGTGACCCCGCGGCGGGCGGTCGGGCTCGGCGTGCTCGCGCTGGCCGCGCTCCACCGCCGCCGCCCGGACGTGCGGATCGTGCTGTTCGGAGACACCAAGCCGCTGCGGGCGCCGTTCCCCTACGAGCACCTCGGCGTGGCCGGGCACGAGGAGCTGGCCTGGCTGTTCTCGGAGTCGACGGTCGGCGTCTGCCTGTCGATGACGAACTTCTCGCTGATCCCGCAGGAGATGCTCGCCTGCGGGCTGCCGTGCGTGGACCTCGACCGCCCCAGCGCGCGGTCGGTGTTCGGCGCCGACGGCCCCGTCATGCTCGCCGGCTTCGACCCCGACGCGATCGCCGCCGCGATCGAGCGCCTGCTCGACGACGAGGCCGAGTGGGAGCGCCGCTCGCGCCAGGGGCTCGAGTTCGTCGCGCCGCACACGTGGGACGCTGCGGCCGAGCAGGTGGAGCGGGAGCTGCGGACGGCGCTGCGGCTGCGCGAGCCGACCTCTTAGCTGGACGGTCGGTCGCACGGTGGGGTAGCCTGGACACATGGGACGCACGCTTGGACGCACTGCAGCCACGGTTGCCTGCAGTGAGCGCACGCTGCGCCGGTACATCAATGAAGGGCTGCTGCGAGGACGCGAGCTTCAACGCAGAAGGTTTGAGCTGCCCGAGCGAGAGGAGCGCTACCTGCGCGAGCACTGGCCGCTCCTGCGTGGGTTGCGCGCGGCGCTGCGCACCGAGCGTGACGTGCGCCTGGCAGTACTGTTCGGCTCGACGGCGACGGGAGAGGACACCGAACGCTCGGACGTGGACCTGCTTGTCGCTCACCGGCGCGACGACGGGCGGGCGCTTGCCTCCCTGCGCCGGCGCCTTCAGGATGCGCTCGGCCGCCGCGTGCATCTCGTGCGTCTGGATGATGCGCGGCGCTCGGCCGCCCTGCTTGCGGACGTGCTGGAGGAGGGACGGGTCATCGTTGACCGCGACGGCTGCTGGCCGGCGCTGGTGGCCGAACGCGAGCGCGTCCTCGCGGATGCGGCGAGCCACGACGCCGAGGCTCTGGCGCTGGCCCACGCCGCCGTGGATGCCGCGCAGCAGCGAATGGAGCGGTAGATGGGCCGAGCCGACAGGCCCGGGCGGGCGCCGAGCGCGCGTGGCGGCGGCGGTCGGCTGAGCAAGAACCAGCGCCGCATCGTCACGGTTCTGGCGCACATCCCGGCCGCGCGCGACCAGCTTCTGGCCGCCATGGAGGACGTCGGCCCCGCGTTCGAGCTCGACGCGCTCATCGCCGCCGCCGAGTCGGATGACCCGCGCGAGCGCAACAGGGTCGCCGTCATCGAGCGCCAGGTCGACGTGCTCGTCAACTGGCTGGAAGAGCTGGCCGCGCGCGCCTTGGACGAGGGCGTGCGCCGCGGAGCTGTGGAGCGCACGCAAGGGCAGCCGTGGGAGCGACTGACCGGACTCGGCGTCATGTCTGCGGCCACCGCTGCGCGCCTGCGCGAGGCCAAGGACACCCGCAACGATCTCGACCACGCCTACCCGCCACAGTCGTGGCGCGCACTGCACGACGCTGCGAACGTCGTGGTGGACGAGCTCGACGACCACCTCACGCGCTTCCGCGGGTGGGCCGTCCAGAGCGGCATCCTGCCGCGCGCAGGCTGACCACAGGCCCCAACGCCTGTCTGTCGCGCACCGCACGTCATGCCGCGCGTCTCGCCCAAGACGGCGAGGTCGTACAGGTTGCCGGTCGCCGAGTGGCTGAGCTCGGCGACGATCTCGGCGATCTCGGTCTCGTGGTCGCGCTGGTCGTAGTCCGGCACCGTCCGGAGGCCTCGGCGCAGCGGTTGACGCCGTAGAGGCGGCGGTGGCGCTGGCGGTAGCGCCGACGCTCGAGCGCCCGATCGATCGAGCGGCCGGACATGAACCGAGAGCGTCCACGGCTTGGGCGATTGCATCGCATGCAGCAGCCAGCCGAAGAATGTCGCATCCGGCGCGCCCGACAAATGGATCGTCTGCTCCAGGCCGCCGTCCACCTCGAGCCAGCGGCGGTCCGAGCAGTCGATGTCCGCCTGCGCGATCGCCTCGCGAAGCCGGTGGGCGGCCCGCTCGGACGCCTGCACGTCCTCGGGATCGCGGCCGGCAGACAGGATGGCTGGCCGGCAGGACGGCGCGCGCCCTGGCTGGGCCGTGGCGAGACTGGGGGCGAAGCGGCCGAACAGCAGGTCCGCGACGGCCGGCCCGTCCATCAGCCGCGCGCTCATGTCGAGCGCCTCGAGCTCCGAGCGCAGCGCATCGACGAGGGCGAGGTGGAGCGCTGCTTCCGCATGACGCGGCACCGATTGGATTGCGTCGTGACGAGCGGATTCGACGAACCTGAGACTGCCTGGGTGCGCGCGGTCGCGCTCAACGGGCAGCGGCTGCAATTCGGCTTCTATCGCGCTCGGCTGCGTAGGCGGTACACCCGCTCGAACACGATCCGTAGTTCGCCCCCGGGCTTCCGGCTTCAGCGAATCTCCGTCGAATACCGCAGGAGCGACGCGACGTACAGGCCGCGTCGGCTGCTGCGCATAAACCTCGGGCTCGGGTACGGCAGGCCGCGGCGACGCTCGATCATCCGCAGGCAGTGCGACGTCCAGCCTCGACTGCCGTGCCGTCGCACTGCACGCTGAGCAACCGGCCGAGCATCTCGATGAGCGACAGCACGAGTCACCTCACGCTGCCGCCAGCGTCATAGCCATCACTGGTCATCCTTCCCGGTTCTCTCGCGAGGAGTCGTGCAGCGCGCCGATTACGCCAAGTCCCACAACGTCCCGTCAAAACCGGTCTGCAAGGCCGACATGGTGCTAGCATCAGGAATCATGATGCGACGGACCACGGTGGCTGCCGAACGCGAGGCGCTCGACACCCTGGAAGCGGAGGCGAGGCGCCGCGGTGTGCCGCTGACGGTGCTGTTGGCCGAGGCAGTGGACGACAAGGCGGCGAGCATCCGGGCCGCGCGCCGGCCGCGCGTGGCGCTCGGTCGATCGCGCGACGGCAAGTCGGCGGCCGATCTGACCGCCGAGCCCGTCGCCGAGCCGCCCGCCTGACAGGTGGCGTTGGTTCTCGACACCGGGCCGCTGCTAGCGGCGCTCGACGCCGCCGATCCTGACCACGAGCGATGCGCGACGCTGATCGTCGACGCGCGCGAGGACCTCGTCGTGCCGATGCTGGTCCTGGCAGAGCTCGACTACTGGTGCCACAAGCGGCTCGGTCCCGACGTATGGCTCGAGTTCCTCGACGACCTCCTGGCCGGCGCCTACCGCGCCGAACCGCCGACAGGCCGAGACCTCACGCGGTGCCGCGAGCTGCAGGCGACCTATCTCGACCTGCGGCTCGGGGTAACCGACGCCAGCATCCTCGCGCTCGTCGAGCGCCTCGACGAGCCCAAGGTGGCCACGCTCGACCATCGCCATTTCGGCGCGGTGCGGCCCGTTCATGTGGACGGACTCGAGTTGAGGCCGTGATGACACCACGGCGTGACGTCCTGTCTCCGGGGAACCCTGGCTGCCCCGTCGGTGAGGCGTCTCGCAGACCACCAAGCGTCACGCCCTTCGAGGTTCCAGTCCACGGACGCGTACGCCCCGTACATGAGCGCGCCGCCCGCGCCGAGGATCACCGCGACGAGGACGAGAGGCAACAAACGGGCCCTCAGACGTAGAAGCGCCCGGCGACCAGCAGCACCGACAGCAGCGCGTGCCCGCAGGCGAGGATGACGAGCGCGACGCCGACCGGCGGCCCGAGCCGCCTCCCGGCGCCGCGGGCGGCGAGCGCCACGAGCGCCGCATACAGCGCCCCGAGCGGCAACAGGTAGCGCGCCTGCTCGAACACGAAGCCGTTCGTCAGCCGTCCGCTGTAGCCCGCCCAGGCGACCACGAGCAGGAACCCGGCCACGATCGCGGCGTACGCGAGCACCTCGCCGCGGCGGCCCGCCAGCGTGCGGCGGGCGACCCACAGGGCGCGCGCGGCGAGGGCGCCGACGACGGCGAAGACCGCCAGCGCCACGTCGTAGGCCCAGCCCGGGAACGACGTGTCGAGCCAGCCGTAGCGGCCGATGAAGCCCTGGAACCAGACATTGAACAGCGGCAGGCCCGCCTGCTGGTCGGCCATGAACGGCAGCCGCGGCAGGTAGAACTGCCACAGGTAGCCGAGGAACTGCGTCAGCTGGGGCGAGCGGCCGCCGGTCGCCGTGGTGGTGCCGGGCACGCCCGTGCTCCACAGCGGCCGGTCCCACACGGTCGTGTTGAGCACGATGTAGGCGATCACCGGCGTGGCCGCCACGGCGGTCGCCAGGCCGGCGAGCCGCAGCAGGCGGCCGCGCCCCTCCGGCCCCTCGCGCCGCAGCAGCACGGCCAGGAC
>JBOGYU010000360.1:0-5055 GCA_050696935.1 Solirubrobacteraceae bacterium
CCTCGAGCGCGGCCAGCGTGGCCCGCGCCTCGGCCACCTCCTCGTCGCTCGGGGTGAACGCCGCGCGCAGCGCCGGCAGCTGGGCGGGGTGGATCGCCCACTTGCCGTCGAAGCCGAGCGCGCGGGCGTGTGCGACCGCGGCGCGGAAGCCGTCGTCGTCGCTCACGCCGAGGTGCGGGCCGTCGATCGCCTGGATGCCGGCCGCGCGGGCGGCGACGAGCACCGTCTCCTGGGCGAAGCGCCAGTCGGCTCCCGGGCCGCGGCCGAGCGAGGCGGCGAGGTCGGCGTAGCCGAGCACGAGCCCGTCGAGCCGCTCCGACGCGCGTGCGATCACGCTCGCCGCCGACAGCCCGCGCGCCGTCTCGATCAGCGCCAGCAGCCGCACCGGCTCGGAGCGACCGGCCGCCGCCTCGGCCCCGGCGAGCAGCCGGTCCGCGAACGCGAGGTCGTCCGGATGCTCGACCTTCGGCAGCACGATCGTCCGCCCGCTCCCGGCCACCGCGGCGATGTCGAGGTGACACCAGGGCGTGCCGACGGCGTTCACGCGGACGGCGACGGCCGGCGCGGTCCAGCGGCCCGCGAGCACCGCGGCCACCGCTTCTCGCGCCTCGGCCTTGGCGGCGGCGATCACCGCGTCCTCGAGGTCGAGCACCACCTCGTCGGCGTCGATCCCCGGGCCCTTCGCCAGCTTGGCGGCGGGCGCGGCGGGGACCACGAGGATGTCGCGTCGCCGATCCATGCCCCCGAGTATCCCGCGCGACACGTCGCGAAATTGTGTGGTCTTCGCCTCTAACTTCCTGATGAACACTGGACTTCCTCGGTACGTCGCGGCGTCGATTGGGCGCCGAGTGCCTAGTCGGGTACCCGATAGGCACGTCCCACCGCTCGCTCCGAGACGCAGAAAATCTCGCCTGCATGCGGGATCCGGCGATGGCGAGACCCGGACTCGAACCGGGGACACCACGATTTTCAGTGGTCGCCAGGGGTCTCGCTGGGTGGCGGCAGGTGCCCTCAGTCCGCGTAGGAGCGGGCGGTCCGGGCAGCTCGGCATCGGGTTCGCGGACGCCGGCGCGTCCCGATGTGGACGTTCTCGGGACGCCGCCGGCGGACCGGCTCTCAGTCTCGGTAGGCGCGTCCGCGAGGGCGGATGTGGATCACGACGACGACGAGCTGGTGGTGGTCGAGTCGCACCAGGACGCGCCAGTCGCCGACGCGCAGCCGGGACTCGGGACGGCCGGTGAGCTTGACGAGGTTGGCGGCGCGGGGGTCGGCGGCGAGCTGGTCGAGTGCTTCGAGGATGCGCCGGCGGATGGGCGGGTCGAGGCGCGGAGGTCGCGGCGGGCGCGCGGCGTGATTTGCAGGCGCCAGCCGTTGGTCAATCGAACTCGTGTCGGATCTGGTCGAGCGGGACGGCTTCGCCTCGCTTGTACGACTCCCACACTTCGTCGGCCGCCGCGGCGTCCTCGTCGGGGAAGGGCTCGTCGTCCTCGGGCGCGTCCTCGAAGGCGGCGATCATCGGGTCGCGTTCGCGGCGGCGGGCGATGAGTTCGAGCATCCGTTCGGCTTCGAGCTCGGAGAGTTCCTCGACGGCCTGGCGGAGCTTGTCCTTGGCGGTCATGGCTCTTGCAGGGTACCGGTTGCTGGAGCGCCGGTTGGGGCTTTCTGACGGTTGGAGCGGCGTGCCGCTGATTGGGGAGGGCGAAGCCCGGTCTCCGTGCGGAGGCTTCAGCCGGAGTCAACTTCACCGATGCGCTGGCTGGGCGCGAGCGGTTGCCTGGCGACCCGATGACGCACCTCCCCGCACCCGCCCCGCTCGGTGCCTGCCGTTCGGCCGGCCGTAGCCTGCGCTGCGGCGTCGAGCTGCTCGCTGACTGGTTCGGCGTCGCGAGCTGTCGCTGACTCGGCGTCGCCGATCTGGACGTTGCGGCGGTGTTGTCGGTGATCCGGCGAGCACGGGAGGCCACCCGCAGGGTGGCCCACAAGTGCCGAGCCGGTTCAGTCGGCTCGACGAGCGAGCATGTGCGGCACGCTCGCGCGCCTTCCGGGGCGGTTGAGTCGGTACCGGCGGCGGCAGCGGGCGGCCGTAGCTGGGCCGTTGACCCTGCCCGGGTCACAGCCCGCGCGTGGTCGGGCTCATCCGTCAGTCGAGAGGCGACCACCTGCATCGGTGGCGGCGATCGCCGTTCCGTCCGCCGGGACGTTTACAAACGTCCCCCGATGCGCGATCCTGCTGGCGCGAACGACGGGAGGTGATCCTGGTCAACGAGCGATTGCGACAGGCGATCCTCGATGCGGACATGTCGTTGAATGATCTGGCCGCCGAGATCGAGGTCGACCCCAAGACCGCGGAGCGGTGGATCACGACGGGGCGGGTCCCTCACCCGGGCAACCGGGCGAAGACGGCTCGCGTGCTCGGGCTCGACGAGTCGGTGCTATGGCCGCAGCTTGAGGACGCGCGCGCCCGGGCCGTCGTGAGCTCGGAGGTGCTGCGCGTCTATTCGAATCGCGGCGCGGTGCCTGCGGGCGCCTGGTACGAGTACATCGCGTCGGCCACGGAGCACGTCGACGTGCTGGTCTACGCCGGGCTGTTCCTATCCGACGGGAAAGCGGACATCGCGGCGCTGCTTCAGCGCAAGGCCGAGGAGGGCGTGCCGATTCGGCTGCTGCTCGGAGATCCGGAGTCCGAGGCTGTCGAGCGCCGAGGCGCCGAGGAGGGCGTCGGTGAGGCGATGGCGGCGCGGATTCGGCTGAGCATGTCCTACCTCGAGCCGGCGTTCGGGGTTCCCGGGGTGGAGGTGCGGCTGCACGCGACGACGCTCTACAACTCGATCTCCCGGTTCGATGACGACGTGCTCGTGAACACGCACGCGTACGGCGCGGTGGCGGCCAAGTCGCCGGTGATGCACGTGCGACGGATCGCCGGCGGGCGGCTGTTCCGTCACTACATGGCGAGCTTCGAGCGCGTGTGGGAGAAGGCCGAGCCGCTAGCCGAGAAGCAATCAGGGGTGCGTATGCTGGCCGCCTGACCGTGGGGCGGCGCATCCCCCGCCGCGGGCAAACTATGTAAAGCCGACCGGGTTTAGTACCTTATGTCGGGTGCCGGTGACCCAGGCCGTCGAGGCGCTCGCCGCCGAGGAGCTCCTCGCCCACGCCGTGGAGCGCTTCCATCCGCGTCTCGCGGTCGCCTGCTCGTTCCAGAAGGAGTCCTCGGTCGTGCTCGACCTGATCCTGCGCGTCGCGCCGGACGCGCGGGTGTTCACGCTCGACACGCACGTCCTGTTCCCGGAGACCTACGAGACCTGGCGGCGCGTGGAGGCGCGCTACGGGATCGAGGTGGAGGTCCACCAGGGGCCGAGCCTCGGCCGCCAGGCGGCGCTGCACGGCGACCGGTTGTGGGAGCGCGACCCGGACGCCTGCTGCGACCTGCGCAAGGTCCGCCCGCTCGCGCGGGCCCTATCGGACGTCGACGCCTGGGTGACGGGGCTGCGGCGCGAGCAGTCGCCGTCGCGGGCGGGCACGCCGAAGCTCGGCTGGGACGCGAAGCACGAGCGATGGAAGGTGAGCCCGCTCGCCGACTGGACGGAGGCGGACGTCTGGCGGTACATCTCCGACCACGATCTGCCGTACAACCCGCTCCACGACCAGGGCTACCCGACGATCGGCTGCACGCACTGCACCCGGCCCGGCACCGGCCGCGATGGCCGCTGGGCGGGCACCGGCAAGACGGAGTGCGGCCTGCACGGCTGACGGTCAGCCTTCCACGAGCGCCGACATCAGCGCGGCTGCCTCGCGGTCGGAGAGCCCTTGGGCGGTCAGCGAGCGCCAGGTGGAGAACTCCAGCGCGTGGCCGGCGGCGGCCCGCGCGCGGCGGGTCGCGCCGGGCGAAAGCAGCGCCTCGCGGCAGGCGCGCAGATACGGGCCGTAGTCCGCGACCTCGGCCAGCACGGGCATCGCGGGTGCGTCGTGCTGGACGTTGCCGATCACGTCCGCGTTCCGGCGGTACCAGCCGTACAGCTCGGTCAGCGCCTCGGTGGGGTCGCTCCAGCCGGCCGGGTCCGGTGGCGGGCTTTCCCTGCTCCACAGCTCGCCGCAGGCGGCGAACAGCGCGCGCTCATCCGGGAAGTGGCGGTAGACGGTCAGCCGCTGGACGCCGGCGCGCTCGGCGATCGCGCTGATCGTCGTGCGGGCCGGGCCGATGGTCCGGTGCAGCTCCACCGTCGCCTCGGTGATCCTGCGGCGGGTCTCGAGCCGCGCCCGCGCCCGCTGCCGTTGCTCGTATTTGCGCGCCATGGTATTTTCAGTCAACAGTCCTGTTCATCGAAAGGATAGAACGAGATGCCGATGGTCGTGGGGCCCGGTGAGGGCGAGTCGGTCGAGCTGCTCGGGCTCGGCGTGCGGTACATGGTGGAAGGTGAGGGCTTCTCGCTGGTCGAGCACCCCATCGCGCCGCGCACGCTCGCGGCGCCGATGCACGTGCACCGGCACGAGGACGAGTACTCGTACGTGCTGGAGGGCGAGGTGGGCGTGCAGGTCGGCGACGAGGTCCGCTACGCGCGGCCGGGCGACCTCGTGCTCAAGCCGCGCGGTGTCTGGCACGCGTTCTGGAACCGGTCGGACGAGCCGGCGCGGCTGCTGGAGCTGATCTCGCCCCGCGGGTTCGAACGCTACTTCGCCGACATCGCGCCGCTGCTCCCGCCGCACCGGCCCGAGCCGGACTTCGCCGCGCTGGCGGCGACGCAAGAGCGGTACGGGCTGGAGATGGACATGGGCTCGATCGAGACGATCTCCCGCCGCGAGGGCCTCCCGCAAACCTGAAGGCGGCGGGCCATGGGAGCTCGTCGCCGGCGACCTAGGGATTTCATCGGCGCGAGCTGCGAGCCGACCAAGAGAGGCTTGACGATCGTGAAGCGCAGCTCTCTCACCAGTGCACCGTCCCGGCTCGGGTCGGGCGGGCGCGCGGCCGGACCTGGCGCTGCGCTCGCTGTGGGCGGGGCCGTGAGGCGCCCGCTGGCAGTGCTCGCGCCGGCGGCCTGCGCGCTGGCCGCGCTCCTCCCC
>JBOGYU010000361.1:0-5045 GCA_050696935.1 Solirubrobacteraceae bacterium
CGGCCCGCACGCGCAGCTCGGGCTCGTCGGCGCGGTCGCCGAGCCGCGCGCCGCCGAGCCAGCCCACCAGCGTGTCGAGCCCGCCGTCCTCGATCGCGGCGACCACGCCGTCCTCGGCCACGACATCCACGAACGAGGGCATCGGGCCTACCCTCTCATGTCGTACGCTCGGCGGTGTGGACCTCGACCCCGTCGAGCTGCGGGTGCTCGGCTCCCTGCTGGAGAAACAGCGCACCACGCCGGACGCCTACCCGCTCACCCTGAACGCGCTCCGCAGCGCGTGCAACCAGAGCACCAACCGCGACCCGGTGGTCGACTACGACGAGCGCACGATCAGGGACGCGCTGCACGGCCTCGGCCGGCGCCGGTGGACACGGCTCGCGAGCGGGCCCGGCAGCCGGGCGCCGAAGTACCGTCACCTGCTGGACGAGGCGCTCGGGATCGAGCCGGCGGAGCTGAGCGTGCTGGCCGTGCTGCTCCTGCGCGGGCCGCAGACCCCGGGCGAACTGCGCCAGCGCACGGAGCGCCTGTACGACTTCGACGGCGCGGCGGCCCTGCAGGCGGTCCTCGACCGGCTCGGCGCGCGCGAGCTGGTCGTCCGCCTCAGCCGCCGCCCGGGCCAGAAGGAGGAGCGGTACGCGCACCTGCTGGGGACCGACGAGGAGCCGCAGCCGCAGCCGCAGCCGCCGCCGGCCGCCGCCGACGTGCCGGAGTCCCGGATGGACCGGCTCGAGCGCGAGCTCGCCGAGCTGCGCGAGGAGGTCGCGCGGCTGCGCGACGCCCTCGGCGGTTGACCGCCGCGCACCCACTCGGTCAAACTCGCAAGGGTGGCTGACGCACCGCTCGAGACCGACGCGGCCGACGGCGTCTTCGAGGGCGGCGGCGTGAAGGGGATCGCGTTCGTCGGCGCGCTCGAGGCCGCCGGGCGGGCGGGGATCGAGCGCTGGGTGAACGTGGCGGGCACGTCCGCCGGCGCGATCATCGCCTCCCTGCTGGCAGTCCGCTACGAGCCGCGGCAGCTGCGCACGATCCTCGAGGGCACCGACTACGCGACGTTCGCGGACTACGGCTGGGGCGGCAAGTACCTCGGCGGCGCCCGCAACGCCCTGCGCGGGCGCGGCCTGTGCCCCGGCAGGGCGTTCACCGACTGGCTTGCCGAGCGCTTCTCCGAGTCCCCGCTGGGCAAGCCGGACCCGACCTTCGCGGACGTCCGGCGCGAGCTCCCGCCCGAGCTGACCGAGGAGGAGAGCGCCCGCGCGCGCTACCGGCTGCGGGTCATCGCCTCCGACGTGACCGAGGGCCGCATGCTCGTGCTCCCCGACGACATCGAGCACTACCAGGACGAGGACGGCACGCCGCTCACAGCCGACGCGCTGCCGATCGCCCTGGCCGTGCGAATGAGCATGAGCTTCCCGTACTTCTTCGAGCCGGTGACGCTCTACCGGGGCGGCCGGCCGCACCTGATCGTCGACGGCGGGCTGCTCTCGAACTTCCCGGTGTTCCTGTTCGACGGCGACAAGCCACCGCTGCGACGGTGGACCTTCGGGTTCCGGCTGTTCGGCGGGCGGCCGCCGGAGCGCCCGACCTACCGCCGGATCCCGCGCCCGCTGTGGCAGCTCCCGCTCGCCAAGGCGATGTTCTTCTCGGCCACCGAGGCCTGGGACCGCAGGCTGTCCCGGGCCAGCGCCGTGCGCACGGTCAGCATCCCGACCGGCGCCGTCCCCACCCTGAAGTTCACCTTGACGCAGGACGAGCGCGACGAGCTGCGGACGGCCGGCGAGACCGCGGCGGACCGGTTCTTCCGCACCCAGCGCCAGTACCTGAACCACGCCGGGGTCGAAGCGGCCGGCCCGGCCGCGGTCGACGGGTCGTCGGCTTAGCTCAGGCCGCCGCGCGGGTGCTGCGGCGCATGTGGCCGGTGTACTCGCGCCGGGTCCGCGAGGCGTTCGTCGAGCCGCTCGGCGACGACGCTTCTCTCGTGCGGGCGACGATCCAACGGGTGACCATGGTACGCTGACCATAGTCATGCGGCGGATCAGCGCAACCAAGTTCAAGGCCCAGTGCCTTGCCCTGCTCGACGAAGCGGCTTTGGGCGAGGAGATCGTCGTGACAAAGCACGGGCGCCCTGTGGCGCGTGTGATCGCCGCCGATCAGCCGGCGAAGCTGCAGGACAGCGTCACCTTCCACGTCGACGACGACGCGCTGATCGAGCCGCTCGACGTCGAGTGGGACGCCGATCGGTGATCGTCCTCGACACCCATGCGTGGATCTGGTGGCGCGCGGAGCCGGGCCGCCTGTCCGCCGCGGCGGCGCAGGCGATCGCCGATGCCGACCGGGTCGGCGTCAGCACCATCAGCGTGTGGGAGCTCGGCATGCTCCTCAGGCGTGGTCGCATCTCCCTCGATCGCGACGTCGTCCGCTGGGCACGACAGGCGCTCGCCGGCCCGCGAGTCGCGGTACTGGCGCCCGGCCCCGACGTCGCGCTCGCCGCGGCGCTCCTCGACGACGCCTTCCCGGGTGACCCGGCCGATCGCCTCATCTACGCCGCGGCGCGGAACGCCGGCTGCCCGCTGGTGACGCGCGACGCGCGCATCGCCGGGTTCGATCCGGCGCGCGCGGTCTGGTGAGGCGGCGGGTCGAGAGAGCCCGTGGTCGTCGCCGTCGTCTTCGAGGAGCGCTACTGGTACCCGGTCGACGGCGGCGAGGTGTGGATCGCCGGCTACACGGTCGTCGACCCGGAGTCGGGGCGCTACCTCGCGCGCGATGCGCCGGAGCTCGCCGCCCGCGGTCTGCGGGTGACGGGCGTTGCGGGCGCGGCGGCCCACCACGCGGACGTGCTCGCGGCCGAGGGCGCCGCGCCCGGCCGGCCGCTCTCGCTCCGGCGCGACCCGGAGAACCCGCACGACCCGAACGCGATCATGGTGCTGCTCGTGGACGGCGCGCAGGTCGGGTGGGTGCCGCGGGAGGTCGCCGCGGAGCTGGTGGGCGACCTCGATGCAGGCCGTCCGTGGTCGGCCGTCGTGCTGCGCGAGCAGCGCGCGTCGCCGCGCGACCCGCGGTCGGGGCTCACGATGCTGCTCGCCCCCGCTCCGGCGATCGAGCTACGCGAGCGGTGATAGGATCACCGGATGACTGCCTCCGGGGAGGTCGCCGGCCCGGACCACGCGCGCCGCGCCTACGACGCCTTCGCGCCCTACTACGACGCCTTCACCGCCCACCACGACTACGAGTCGTGGACCGCCTCGCTCGAAGGGCTCGCGCGGCAGGCGGGACTCTCCGGCCGCCGCCTGCTCGACCTCGCGTGCGGGACGGGGAAGTCGTTCCTCCCGTTCCTCGATCGCGGCTACCGCGTCACCGCCTGCGACATCTCGCCCGCGATGCTCGACCTCGCGCGCCGCAGGGCGAACGGGCGCGCCCAGCTGCTCGAGGCGGACGTCCGCGATCTGCCGGCGCTCGGCGCGTTCGACCTCGTGACGTTCCTCGACGACGCGGTCAACTACCTCGATTCCGCGGCGGAGCTCGAAGCGGCGTTCGCCGGCATCGCCCGCAACCTCGCTCCCGGCGGCGTGCTCGTGTTCGACGCCAACACGCTCGCGACGTTCCGCCGCCTGTACTCCTCGTGCCTGGTCGTGCAGGCGGAGGGGCGCGTGCTGACGCTCCGCGGCCGCGGCTCGGATCGCCTGGCACCCGGCGGCCTCGCCGTCGCGCACCTCGACGCCCTGGTGGAGCAGTCCGACGGCTGGTGGAGCGAGACCCGCTCCGTCCACCGCCACCGCCACCATCCCGAGGCGACGATCCGCGCCGCGCTCGAGCACGCCGGCCTGCGCTGCGTCGCCGCCCACGGCCAGCACCTCGACGGCCGGGTCGACCCGGTCGCCGACGACCTCCGGCACTCGAAGGTCGTCTACCTCGCGACGAGGTGACCCGTCGGGTCGGCCCGGCGGTGGAGGAGGCGGGCGGCGAGGAGGCCTCCGACGGCGCCGAACAGGTGGCCCTGCCACGAGATCCCCTCCTCCGGCAGCAGCCCGGCGAGCGCGGTGCCGCCCCAGACGACGGCGACGATCGCGCCCGCGGCGAGGTGGAGGGCGCTGCGCGAGTAGAGCCCGCGGACGATGAGATAGGCGACGTAGCCGAACACGACCCCGCTGGCGCCGATGTGCACCGTGTGCGCGGGCGCGACGAGCCAGGTGCCGAGGCCGGCGACGAGCGCCACGATGGCCGTCACCGTGGCCACCCGCCCCAGGCCGCCGAGCGCGATCACGGCGCCCAAGACGACGAACGGGACCGTGTTGGCGACCAGGTGGCCGAAGCCGGCATGTAGGAACGGCGCGAGCGCGATCCCGGCCAGGCCGTCCGCGTCGCGCGGCTGGATCCCCGCGGAGTCCAGGTCGCCGGCGGCCAGGTCGACGACCTCGACGACCCACATGAGCGCGACCATGCCGGCGAGCAGCGCGAATCCGTGAATGTCGCGGCGGCCGGTGCTCGTCACGGCCGGCAGCGTGACAGCTGCACCTCAAGGCCGCCTCAGGGCGCCGGTGTCCATTTCCTCGTTCGCCGTTCGTCTACGAGACGATCAAGGTCCACAAGGAGGACGCCATGAAGTACATGCTGCTGATCCATCAGGGCACCACCCCGACGCCGCGCTCGCCGGAGGAGTGGGGACGGCTCTCGGAGGACGAGCAGAACGCGGTCTTCAGCGCGTACAAGTCGATCAACGAGACCCCAGGGGTCACCCCCGGAGTCCAGATGCAGGATCCCGAAACGGCCACCACGGTCCGCGTCCAGGACGGCAGGACGCTGACCACCGACGGCCCGTTCGTCGCGGTCAAGGAGGCGCTCGGCGGCTATCTCTTCTTCGAGGCCGACGACCTCGACGCGGCGATCGAGCTCGCCGCGCGCATTCCCGCGGCCCGCATGGGCGGCGCGGTGGAGGTGCGCCCGATCCTGGAGCGGTAGCGATCCTCGAGCAGGTCTTCCGCGACGAGTGGGGCCGCGTCGTCGCCGCCCTGATCGGCCTCCTCGGCGACTTCGACGTCGCCGAGGAG
>JBOGYU010000362.1:0-5018 GCA_050696935.1 Solirubrobacteraceae bacterium
GCACGTGCCGCCGCGGAGGTTGGCGGGAGCGGCGATCGTGGCCGGCGGCATCGCCGCCATCGCGCTCGCCTGACGGCGCCGGTCACCGGGCCGGCCCCGCCTCGACCATCACCTCGGCCCATCCCACCGATCACCGGCCGCGCCCCAGTCGGCCCTCGTCGCCCGGTCACAACGCGGCTCGCGACTCGGCGAACACGTCGGCCCATCCCGCGCGGACCTCGAGGACCGAACGCGCGGCGCGGCACGACCGGACGCGGCGCGGGGGGACCGCGCGGTCCACGCGGACGACCGCCTCGCCCGGCGCGAGCCACAGCAGGTCGAGCGCGAACCGCATGCCGATCGTGTGGACCGACCGGCACCGCGGCACGAGCAGCCCGACGTGCGGCGGGAGCGCGGCCAGCCCGGCGAGCCCGAGCAGCCGCGCTCGCGGCGAGCGGGCCTCGACGACCACCAGCCCGCCGGGGAGCCGGCGTGCGGGCAGGCGGGCGAGGCGCGCGGGCATGACACGGAGAGGTCGCGCTACGAGAATCTCGCCCCATGACGAGGCTCGGGGTGCAGGCGGCGCTGGTGGACGGCCGGCTCCTCTCCGGCGGCGCTGAGCCGCACCGACGTCACCGTGCAGCTGATCGTCGACGGCCACCATCTGGCGCCGGAGACCGTGACCGTCGCCCGCCGGGCGGCGCCCGGCCGGCTCGCGCTCGTCACGGACGCCGTCGCGGCGGCTGCCGCCCCTGACGGCGAGTACCCGATCGGCCCCACCCGCATCCGCGCGGCCAACGGCATCGTGCGAGACGACGACGGCAGGCTGGCCGGCAGCGCGCTCACCATGATCGAGGCGGTGAGGAGCCTGCACGCCCTCGGCGCGCCGCTCGAGGAGGCGCTCTCCGCGGCGTCCACGATCCCGGCGCGGATCGCCGACCGCCCCGACCTCGGCCGGCTGCAGCTCGGGGCGCCCGCCGACATAGTCGTCCTGGACGACCGGCTGGAGATCCAGGGCGTGCTGACCTGAGCCGCGCGTACACTAGACGCGGGTGCAGATCGCCGATCGCATCAAGACCGATGTCGCCTCCGCCATGAAGGCGGGGGAGCGGGATCGCGTCGCGGCCCTCCGCCTCGTGCTCTCCGAGCTCCAGAAGGCGGCCAAGGACGGCGAGACGGACGAGCTGGCCGTGCTGCGGCGCGAGCGCAAGCGCCGCCGCGAGGCAGAGCAGGCGTATCGCGACGCGGGCCGCACGGACCTCGCCGACGGCGAGGCCTTCGAGGCACGGGCCATCGAGGGATACCTGCCCGCCGAGCTCTCCGATCCGGAGCTCGACGAGCTGGTGCGGCGGGCGGTCGCGGAGACCGGGGCGGAGTCCCAGCGCGACATGGGCAAGGCGATCAAGCACGTGATGGCGGCAGCCGGCGGACGCGCCGACGGCCGGCGGGTCTCGACCAAGGTGAAGGAAGCGATGCAATCTGAGACCGGAGGTCGAAGTTCGGATTCGCGGGTCCGGACGACCCGCGGAGGTACCTGATCAATGGCACGACGGCAGATGGAGCTCAGCAACGAGGTGGCGGCGGAGCTGGCCGGCTCCCAGGACCACATCCTGCGCACGCTCGAGGAGCACCTCGAGTGCGACGTCTTCCTGCGCGGGAACGTGGTCACGCTCGACGGCGACGCCGACGCGGTGCAGGCCGGCGCCACGGTGGTCCGCGAGCTGTCGTCGATGGTCGAGCGCGGTCACGACATCGGGCCGGCCACGATCGAGTCGGTCGCCCGCGTGCTGGAGCGCAGCGAGTCCCCCTCCAAGGTGCTCGACGACGTCGTCTGGCGCCACCGCAACCTGCGCGTGACGCCCAAGTCGGTCAACCAGAAGCGCTATGTCGACGCGATCCGCCGCTCCACCGTCACCTTCGGGGTCGGCCCCGCCGGCACCGGCAAGACCTTCCTCGCGATCGCCATGGCCGCCGCCGCGCTCTCGCGCCGCGAGGTCAACCGGATCATCCTCACGCGCCCCGCGGTGGAGGCCGGCGAGCGGCTCGGCTTCCTGCCCGGCGACCTGATGGCGAAGGTCGACCCCTACCTGCGCCCGCTGTTCGACGCGCTGCACGACATGATGGAGGCCGAGAAGGTCGCCGGCCACCTGGAGCGGGGCGTGATCGAGGTCGCGCCGCTCGCGTTCATGCGCGGCCGCGCTCAGCCGGTCGATCGGCAAGTGCTCACGCCATCCGGGTGGCAGACGATCGGGTCGCTTCGTGTGGGGGACCTGGTGATCAGCTCCGATGGGCGCCCAACTCCTGTCCTCGGCGTCTATCCGCGGGGACGCCGGCAGGTGTTCCGCGTACGCAGTCAGGACGGCGCATGGACCCTCTGCTGTGCCGAGCACCTCTGGACCGTGACGACGCCGGACGATCGCCGGCGGGGCCGGTCTCGCGTGCTGCGCACCGACGAGATGCTCGGAAGGCTGCGTCAGAGCCACCAGCATCGCTTCGAGCTGCCGCTCCTCAGCGCGCCGGCCGAGTTCGAGCCCCAGGACGTGCCGCTCGATCCTTACGCGCTCGGTCTGCTGATCGGGGACGGCTGCACCACCACCAAGACGACGCCAACCTTCACCACCGCGGACGAGGAGCTCGTCGGGGCTCTCGAATCCCGTCTGCCGGCCATCGAGCTGCAGCGAAAGAGCGACGTGGACTACGTTCTGCGACACGTCGAGGGGCACCGCGGCGGAGTCATCGTCGCCAACCCGGTCACCGTCGCGCTGCGCGAGCTGGGCCTGGCCGGCGCACGATCCTCCACTAAGTTCGTGCCGGAGCGCTATCTCCACAACTCGCCCGCCGTCCGACTGAGCGTGCTCCAGGGTCTCCTCGACAGCGACGGCGGTCCCGTCGTTCAGGGCGGTCGCACGTGTCGCATCCAGTACGCGACGTGCTCCGAGCACCTGCGCGACGACGTCGTGTTCCTCGTTCGGTCGCTCGGCGGTGTGGCGTACTGGCGCGTGAGGCGGGCCGCGGGCCGTAGACCCGGGAGTGCGCGAGGGCGCCTGGTGCACCACCGCGCCGACGCATTCATCCTCGACATTCGCCTGCCGGCGGGCGTCGAGCCCTTCCGGCTGACGCGCAAGCGTGAGCTCTACCGCGCACATGGCGGTGGACGGCCTGCGCGGTTCGTTGACAGCATCGAGCCGGCCGGCGAAGCGGAAACCGTCTGCATCCAGGTTGCTGCGGCGGACTCGCTCTATGTCACGGACGACTTCCTGTTGACGCACAACACGCTCAACGACTCGTTCGTGATCCTCGACGAGGCGCAGAACACGACTCCCGAGCAGATGAAGATGTTCCTCACTCGGCTCGGGTTCGGCTCCAAGATGGTGGTGACCGGCGACATCACGCAGGTCGACCTCCCGCGCGACCAGAAGTCCGGCCTGATCGTCGTCGGGGACATCCTGGAGGGCGTCGACGGCCTGGAGTTCGTGCGGTTCGGCGGCGAGGACGTGGTGCGCCACAAGCTGGTCCAGCGGATCGTGGCCGCGTACGACGAGCACGCGACGCGCTCGACCCAGGAGCTGCGCCCGGCCGAGCACCGGCGCACGGCGTAGTTGCTCGACGTCGAGGTGATCGGCGCCGCGCTGCCCGCCGAGCGGGTGCGCGAGGCGTGCGCGCTGGCGGCCGCGTCGGCGGGCATCGAGGACGGCCATCTCGCGGTCCAGTTCGTCGACGCCGGCCGGATCGCCGAGCTGAACGTCGCGCACCGGGCCACGCTGGGCCCGACGGACGTGCTCTCGTTCCCGGTCGACGGCGACGGCGCGCATCTCGGCCCCCGCGAGCTGGGTGACGTCGTGATCTGCCCCGAGCACACCGAGGATCTGCTCGAGGCGGTCGTGCACGGGGTCCTGCACCTGACCGGGATGGACCACGAGGACGACGAGGGCGAGATGCTGGCGCTCCAGGCCGAGATCATGGGCTGGATGAAGTGAGCACGCGCTCGGGGTTCGTGGCGCTGGCCGGACGGCCGAACGTCGGCAAGTCGACGCTCGTCAACGCGATGGTCGGCCACAAGGTCGCGATCGTGTCCGACAAGCCGCAGACCACGCGCCGGGCGATCCGCGGGGTGGTGACGGCGCCGGGCCGCTACCAGCTCGTGCTGACCGACCTGCCGGGGGTCCAGCGCCCGCGCGACGCGCTCACGCAGCGGATGCAGCGGCGCGTGGAGTCCGAGCTGGCGGAGGCGGACGCGGCGCTGTTCGTGGTCAACGGCGAGCAGGGCGTCGGCGGCGCCGGCGACCGCTTCATCGCGGAGGCGCTGGCGGGCGCGCCCGTCCCGGTCGTCGTCGCGGTCAACAAGGCCGACCGGCTCGACCGCCCGCGCACCGTCCTGGCCCTCCAGGCGGCTTCCGACCTGTTCGAGGACGCCGAGGTGTTCCCGGTGTCGGCGCGCACCGGCCGCGGCGTCGGCGCGCTGGTCGAGCACCTCGCCGGCCTGCTCCCGGAGGGCCCCTTCCACTTCCCGGGCGAATGGACCAGCGACGCGCCCGAGCACGTCGTGCTGGCCGAGCTCGTGCGAGAGCAGATCCTGCACCGCACCCGCCAGGAGGTCCCGCACGCGGTGGAGGTGCAGGTGGAGGAGCTCCACCACCACGACGACCTGGTCGTCGTACGCGCCTACCTGTGGGTGGAGACCGAGTCCCAGAAGGGCATACTCATCGGCGCCCGCGGGCGGATGATCAAGGCGATCGGGATCGCCGCCCGGCGCGAGCTCGAGCGCGAGCTGCGTCAGCGGGTCCACCTCGACCTGTCGGTGCGCGTGCGGCGGTCCTGGCGGGCGGACGAGGCCCTGCTCGACCGGCTGGGAATCACGTAGCGCGTCAGAGCTTGCGCGCCAGGGCGTCGGCGAGCCGCTCGTACTCGGGCAGCCCGAGCTCGGACTCGAACAGGTACGGGAGCGTGACCACGCGCGCGGACGTCCCCCGCCGGAGCCGCCGCAGGTGGCTTCGCTGCGAGCGTGCCCGCCCGTGGGCCGTGAGCGCGGCCCGTAGCGC
>JBOGYU010000363.1:0-5016 GCA_050696935.1 Solirubrobacteraceae bacterium
GGACAGGCCAACGAGCACGACCTGGAACTACGCGCTCAACATCACATCAGTCGATCCCCCAGTCGGTAGTTCACTCACAACGTGCGACCTCGCGTCGCACGACGAGGACCAGGCGTCCGCGGCCACTCGATCCGCTCGGGGCTCGCTCGGGCATTTGTGGTACGGCGGCAGCGCCACGAGGGCATCGAGTTCCGTGCAACTTGGTAGCCCGGGCTGTTGACCGCTCGCGCCGCGAGGAGCGGCGGGAGGGTAACTGGCGGTGCTCGCCCCCCGCCTTGCAGACGATGTGCGACAATGTCTACATGTCCGTGAACGTGTCGGTCCGGCTTGATGACGCCCTTGCGGAGCGCCTTCGGATGCGCGCCCGCGCTGCCGGTGAGAGCCTGTCGGACCGACTGCGCCGCTACGCGGAGGAGGGCGCGCGCCGCGACGAGCACCCGCTGATCACGTTCCGTGACGGCCCGACGGGCCGGCGCGCCGGATTGGTCGGCGGACCTGATGTCTGGGAGGCCTCGATGTGGGTCGAGGACCTCGCCGACGAACCGGATCCGGCCGCCGCCCTCGTCGCGGATGGCGTAGTCACGCGGGCGCAGATCGACGCGGCGCTGCGCTACCGGGCCGCCTACCCCGACGAGATCGCCGCGCGTATCGAGCTCCACCGCCGTGAGACGGCCGCCGCCGGCGCGCGGTGAAGCTGCTGCTCGACGAGATGTACTCAGCGAGGCTCGCTGAGGCGTTGCGCGCCGCGAACGTCGACGCGACCACGGCTGCCCAGCTCGGGCTCGCCGGGCGATCCGACCTCGACGTGTTCGCGACGGCGGTCGCAGACGGATACGTACTGCTGAGCGAGAACGTGGCCGACTTCGCCCGTATCGCGGCGGACCATCTCACCGCCGGGCAACACCACCCCGGCGTGCTGATCGCGTTGTCGTCGCGATTCTCACGTCGCCCCGCCGGGCGTGGCGCGCTCGTCGCCGCTGTGCTCGCGGCCGCCACCGAGCCGCTCGAGGACCGCGTCGTCTACCTGCAACCGGCCGATCGGGAGTGAACGGCGGCCTCACGGCAAGTTCGGGATGCCTGCGCCTGCTCGAGCCTGGCGAGCTCTCGCGTGTCAGGCGATGGGACGCCCGGCAGGTCCGCTCACCAGCGGGCCGCGGGAGTGGCGAGACCACGCTCATTCTCGGCCGCCCAGCCCGCACGCTCCAACGGAGGAAGTCCCTGCAAATACCACCTTTCGGGATGGGCGCGGCTGGTTTCGAACCAGCGTCCTCTCGCGTGTGAAGCGAGCGCTCTCCCACTGAGCTACGCGCCCTGGAGCGCGAAGGATACCCGTCAGGGATTCACGGCCAGGAAGAGGAACGCCGCGAACAGGACGAGATGGACGCCGCTCTCCTGGAGCGTGGCGCGGCCGGGGAGGACCGTCAGGCCGGCGACGACGACCGTGATCGCGAGCAGGACCGTCTGGGTGGCGCCGAGGCCGAGCACGCGTGGGCCTCGAGCCAGATCGAGGCGATCGCGATCGCCGGGACTCGATCTTCGCGAGGCCCACGACCGCCGAGCGCCACGACCAGCAGCCCGAGGCTCGCGAGCGCGGCCCGGTCGGAGCGGCTCGGCGTGCTCCTCCGGGTCGTCGGCGGCCGGCAGGAAGTAGTCGCGGTGCCGGACGTCTGGACGACGACGAACAGCCCGCACAGCGCGATCGAGGCGACGGCGGCGAAGGCGACCTGGGCCGGCGTGAACTCGGCGCCCGGCCGGCTGGTGGTGAAGGTCGGGAGCACGGGGCTGAGCGTCGCGAGCGTCGAGACCGTCGCCAGCGCGGTCGTCGATCCCTCGGCGTTGAGGCAGCCACGCGGTGGCGCAGGGTGGCGACGAGCAGCGAGAGGCCGATGACGCCGAGCCGCCCTGACGCGCGCCGCGCCGTGGATCGCGACCGGCGCGGTCATGGCTCGGACAATGGGTGCTTTCCGGGCCTTTGTGCGGGATACAAGGCCCCAGAGACCGTTCGGCCTGGGAAGCTGTCCCGGTGATCGACGGATCGATCTGGCCGAATAGCCGAGTGAGCGCGAGCAACGGAACCGTCACACTGCCTCTTCTCCGGTGATGCGGGTCCAATGGACATGGATGGCCTCGGCGGCACTCTTGCTCGCCAGTCCCGCGCAGATCGCCCTGGCGACAGGGGGCGACGAGGCGGGTGCCGCACAGGCCCAAGGAAGCGAGGCGGCGCTGCCGTTCTCGACGGCCGACGTGGGCTGGCTGCTGCTAGTCGCAGCCGTGCTGCTCGTGCTGTGGGTCTCGCTCCAGCTCGTCGCCGGCCGGCGCCGGCGCGCGCTGCGTTCGGTCGCTCGTGAGAGGACGAGCCCGTAGCGATGTCCACTTCCGTCCACAGGCCACCCGAGCGAGCGCGGCCGCCCGTGGAGGACGACGGCGCGGTCGTCGCCCTTCGCCCGGTCCCGGATCCCGAGCCGCCCGCCGCGCGTGCGGCACGCCTGCGCGGAACCGGGCCGCTGTCCGCACACGCCCTCCTGGAGGGCGCCGGGTGGACGCCGCTGCGAATCCTGGTGGACCTTGCGATGTCCGTGCTCGCGGTCGTCGCGGCGGTGTCGGGCGCCGGCGCGGCCGGGCTGAGCAGCGAGGGCGGCGAGGCGCTCTACATCCTGCCCGCGCTGATCGTGGTCGCGCTCGCGGCGCGGGGTATGTACCGCCGGCGCGTGCACGTCGTGATCCTCGACGGCGTCGGGCCGATCGTCGGCGCGGTCTCGGTGTCGGCGATGGTCGTGGTCACCTGGAGCCTGTACGCGGGCGCCGACAACGAGCTCGGCGCGCTGATCGCGCGCGCCTGGGTGTTCTCGGTCGTGTTCGTCGGCGCCGGCCGCATCTGCCTGGCCGCTGTGCAGCGGCAGGCGCGCACGCGCGGGGAGGTCGGCAAGGCGACGCTGATCATCGGCGCCGGCGAGGTCGGCGCGCAGGTCGCGCGCCGGCTGAACGCGCAGCCGGAGTACGGGCTGATGCCCGTCGGCTTCCTCGACGCCGATCCGGCGCCGCAGGTGGAGCGGACCGCGCTCGGCGTCCCCATCCTCGGCACGCCCGCCGACCTGCGCCAGGTGGCCGCCGACGTCGGCGCCCAGCACGTCATCCTCGCCTTCTCCTCCGCGCCCGACCGCGGGCTCATCCCCGTCGCCCGCGAGTGCGAGGCGCTGGGCCTCGAGGTCTCGCTGGTGCCGCGCCTGTTCGAGTCGATGACCGACCGCGTGGCGCTCGAGCGGCTCGGCGGGCTGCCGCTGATCGGGCTGCGGTCGGTGGACCCGCAGGGGTGGCTGTTCGCTTGCAAGTACGCGCTCGACCGCCTGCTGGCGACCGCCGCACTGCTGGCCGTGACGCCGCTCCTGCTCGCCGTCGCCGTGGCGGTCAGGCTCAGCTCGCCCGGCCCGATCCTGTTCCGCCAGCTGCGGGTGGGCCGGGACGGCAAGGCGTTCCACCTGCTCAAGTTCCGCTCGATGCGGACGGCCCGCGAGGCCACCCCCTTCCGGCCGGCGCCCGGCTCGGCTCCCGGCGGGATCGAGGGCGCGGACCGCCGGACGCGCGTCGGGCGCCTGATCCGCCGCACCTCGATCGACGAGCTGCCGCAGCTGATCAACGTGCTGCGCGGGGAGATGAGCCTCGTCGGCCCGCGGCCCGAGCGCCCCGAGTTCGTGGAGCTCTTCCGGCACGACGTCGAGCGCTACGGCGACCGGCACCGCGTGAAGTCCGGGATCACGGGCTGGGCGCAGGTCCACGGGCTGCGCGGCCAGACGTCGCTGGCCGACCGCGTGGAGTGGGACAACTTCTACATCGAGAACTGGTCGCTCTGGCTCGACGTGAAGATCCTGCTCATGACCGTCGCGGCGATCCTGCGCCCGAGCGACTAGATACCGGTCCGGAGCTCGTCCACGAAGGCGTCCCAGGCGGGCTTCGGCCGGCCGTCGGCGTGCACGAGCCCGAACCAGGCCTCGCGGTCGGTCGGGGACGACTCGTTCGTCTTGTAGCAGTACCAGAGCACGCCGTCGACGATCCGCCACTGGCGCAGGAGCCGGAACACGTCGTGCACGTACTGCGCCTGCTGCGCCTCGGTCACGGTGCGGTCCGCGCTCGGCGCGGTCGTGAAGCCGATCTCGGTGATCCACAGGCGCGTCCGGGAGGCGCCGCGGGCGTCGAGGATCGCGCGCACGTCGCGGACCCGGCAGAACTCGTACATCGTCGCCTTCCAGTCCTCGTGCACCCCGCGGCTCACGGCGTTGGCGCGGCATTGGTCCGGCGGCGCGTGCTCCGGGTAGGGGTGGTGGCTGGCGAGGTCCATGTACTCGCCGAGGTCGGGCACCGCGTCGAACATGCCGTGCATGAAGGACGTCGGGGTGCTGTAGCCGTTCGCGAACGTCTCGACCTCGGCCATGAAGCGCGCCTCGGGGTCGGCCGGGCGGGCGGCCTGAACGACGGCCTTGAACATGCGCGCGTAGCCGCCCGGGTCCGGCAGGCCGGGGTCCCAGGCCCAGTTGCCCCAGGGCTCGTTCCAGATGTTCCAGGTCGTGACGGGGACCTTCGGGAGGCCCGGGTTGGCGGTCCAGAAGCTGCCGGTAGACCCGTAGCGCTGGATGGCCGCGCGGATGAACGCGATGTAGCCGTCGAGGGCGGGGCCCGACACCGGCGCGGTGATGCTCGAGACGGTCGCCCACGAGGGCGGCGAGTTCGGGATCGCGATCAGGCGCAGGCCCTGCTTCGCGGACTCGCGGACCAGCGAGTCGTAGCGCGACCAGTCGTAGGTGCCGCGCGTGCGCTCCACGAGCGACCAGTGGAAGTCCTCGCGCGCGTATTGGACGCCGGCCGCCCGCAGGCGGCTGATGGTGGCGGCCTGGTCGGAGGCGCCGAGCCAGCGGAGCGTCGCGCTGATCCCGACCGCGGCGGGGGCGGCGGGCGGCTGGGGGTCGGGCGCCGGAGTGGGGTCGGGCTCTGGAACGGGGTCGGGCGCCGGTTCGGGCTCGGGGG
>JBOGYU010000364.1:0-5000 GCA_050696935.1 Solirubrobacteraceae bacterium
GGCCAACCGCGTCAACCACGGAATAGTCACTGGAGAGCCCGGTGAGCTGAAAGGTTCACGCCGGGTTCGGGAGGGGGCCAGAGGAAACGGAGCACCACCGCCACCGCGCCTCTGGCCTACCTCAGCGCTGCTCGACTCGACGCTGCGCGCCGAGTTCGACGCCTACCAGCAGCGGGTCAACATCCGCGGCGAGCGGATCGCGGTCCTGCCCGACGACGTCCCCGACGACGCGGTGCTGCTCAAGGAGCGGATCGCGCGCGCCAAACAGACGCTCCCGAACGGGTACTGCGGGCTGCCGCTGCAGCTCGAGTGCCCGCACCCGAACGCCTGCCTGTCCTGCGACGCGTTCCTCACCGACGTCCGCTTTCGCCCGGTGCTCGAACAGCAGCTTGAGCGCACGCGCGAGCTGATCGGCCGCGCGCGGACGGCGGGACACGAGCGCGTGATCGAGATCAACACTCGCGACGAGACAAGCCTCGTCGCCATTCTCGATGGGCTCGACGCGATCGAGCACAAGCACACCGACGACGGATTCGATCTGCGCGATCGCGTCGACGCCACCGACACCAAGGCGGCCTCATGAACGCCCAGCCGACCCAGCTCGCCGACTACGCCGCGAGGCGCACCAGCGCCAAGCGGCGCGCGGCCGCCGCGGCGATCCGGCGGATCGATCAGCGCGCCGGCCAGATCACGTTCGCCGCGGTCGCCCGCGAGGCCGGGGTCGACCGCTCCTGGCTCTACTCCCAGCCCGACCTCGCACACCAGATCGCCGAACTCCGCCAGCAGACCAGCGCACCGCTGAAGGCACGACCTCGCCACGAACGCGCATCGGCAGACTCGCTGCGGACCCGGCTCGCCGCCGCCGGTGAAACGATCGACCGCCTGCGCGCCGAACTCGCCCAGCAGCGCGCCGAGAACCAAGCGCTGCGCCACCAGATCGCACGACTACGCGGCGCCGACTGGGAACCCCGTGCCTAGCCGGCGTGCTGACCAACGAATCTCGAGCCCGCTCCGCGCATGATGATCGCGTTCCTCATCAGCCTCGTGGCGGCCTACCTGCTGCCAGCGACCCCAGCGGCGACGACATGTGGTCACTGGCTCGACGCCGCAACAGCGCGCGATCGCGTCGGGTGGGTGGAAGTAAACTGCGAGGATCTGCAGTGCCCGTGCTCGACTGAAGCCGGCGGCGACGGTGGCCAGGAGCCCGGCGCGGGCGAGAGCTGCACCAAGCCGGAGGGCGTGCAGCGGCTCGTGTTCAGGGCGAGCAAGTACCCGAACATCCGCAGGCACTTCCGGGGCGCGCTCAGGAGAGGCTGGCCGCGACGGCTGGTGCTGAACCGGCCGGGCGCGGACGCGCGCCGCGATCGGTTGTTGGAGAACTACCCCACCCGCGACGGCCACGACCGCGACGAGTATCCGGCGAGTTCACATGGGAATACGCGCTCATCGACACCGCTCGACCGTGGGCGGACGACGTCCCAGACGCAGTTCGTGCTCGAATCAAAGCGTTTTTCGCAACGCACCGGATCAAGCTCCCCCGCGAGTGAACCAACGGCACGGAGGCATGACGTTGCCGCGAAACTGGCGATGCCGGGACACGCAGCCATCCCCCGTACGGCGACGCTTTGGGTGCGCAGATCGACGCTCGGACCGCGTCGTCGTTCGAGTCAAAGGGCTCAGCGAATGGGATCGCTCCGCAAGACGCAGCCCTCCCGAAGAAACGCCTGTCGCGTCTCGGTTGATGCCTGACGGTTCTGTCTCCGCTGATGCGTTGACGCGCGGCCTAGGCGCCGAACGGAGGCGTGGCGCGCTCGCGCAGGATCACGAAGGCGCTGTACTCGAAGCGCAGCTCGGTCCAGCCGGCCTCGGGGCGGCGCACGAGGCCGCCCTTCTTGGGCGGGTGCTCCTGCCAGCCGGACTGCATCGAGCTGTAGGTGACGTGGAGCTCGTCGCCGTCGTGCATGTGCTCGCTGAGGATCAGCGCAAGCCGGTCGGTGAGGCGAGGGCGCTGCCGGTCCAGCCGGTGGCGCCGGCGATGCAGATGTGAGGGTCACGAGCGATCCTCCTGACGGCTCACCCTCCCTTCATCTGGGCGACGTAGCCCCGCACGTCCGCGGCCGGCTCGGAGTAGGCGTCGCCGAGCGTCTCCTCCACCGCGGACATGTACTCCGTCGCCCACGCCGGGAAGTCGTAGTCGATGGAGTGCAGGAACTCGAGCGTAGCGGCCAGGCGGATGTCGGCGATCGAGGGCGCGTCGCCGCCGATGAACCTCCGGCCGTCGAGGAAGAACGTGCGGTAGACGTCCAGCGGCTCGGCGAGCGCCGCCTCGGCGTCCTTCTGGGCCTGCGCCTTCATGGCGTCGCCGGCGGCGGACGTGGCGACCTCGCCCGGGTACTGCGCGAAGGCGAGCGTGGGGTACGTGGCGCGGGCGACGAGCGGGTAGAGCGTGCCGATCAGATAGAACATCGCGTTGTCGACCATCGCCCGCTCGCCCGGCTCGGTCGGATAGAACCGGTCGAGGCCGTGCTTGTTGCAGAGGTAGGCCATGATCGCGCAGCTCTCCCCGAGCGCGCCCTTCGGCAGCCCCTCCTCCTCCAGCGTCGGCGTGAGGTGGGCCGGGTACTTCGCCAGGTACTCGGGCGAGGTCGTCTTCCCCCACACGTCGAGCTCTTCGAACTCGAGCCCGGCCGCCCGCACGAAGACCCGGGCCGTCAGGTTGTTCACGCTCGGCTTCAGGATGTTCAGCGTGTGTGCGGCCATGTGGTCCTCCGTGCTCAGTGGTAGGGGTCCTTCGGCGATCGGTCGCCGGAGAGCGACGCGCGCGATCGCGCGACGAGCGTCTCGAGCGCGTCGGCGAGGTGGATCCGGGCGATGTTGTAGTCGCCGCGCTCGAGCCTGATCCGGTGCGCCTCGAGCAGCACGTCGGCGTGCGTGTAGCCGAACGGCGGCTCGAAGCGGTAGGACGCGAGCTCGATCAGGAGCCCGAGCGGGTCCTGGAAGTAGATCGAGTCCATGAACCCGCGGTCCCTGACGCCGCTGTGGCCGATGTTCCGCTCGTCCAGCCGCTCCACCGCCTGGTGGAACGTGGCCTGGGAGAGCGAGAACGCGAGGTGGTGCACGCAGCCGGGATCGGTCGGCGTGCGCCGCGGGTCGGGCCGGCGATCCTCGTTGGTGAAGACGGTGATCAGCCGCCCGTCACCGGGGTCGAAGTACAGATGGCTCTCCGACTCGTTGTCCAGGTTGGGCTGCTCGAACACGAACGGCATGCCGAGCAGACCCTCCCAGAAGTCGATCGACGTCTGCCGGTCGGCGCCCGTGATCGTGATGTGGTGGACGCTCTGGCTCTGGAGCTTTCGCATCGGTCTTGACTTCTATTGCACCCGATCCCCGCGTGTCCAGCGTGATGCCCGGCGCACGGGATATCTTCCCGCCGGGAGCACGGGCGGTTGACGACCAGGGCGCAGCCACGGAGGGGGTGCCGGCGGTGCAGCCGGTGGCTCGTCGCGCCGCTCGTGCTCGGCGCCGCTCACGACGCGGCGGCGGCCCCGTCCGGCGCCGTTCCCGGTCGTGGACGGCACCGTCGCGGACATCCTCGTCGACGGCTCCACGGCATACGTCGCGGGGAGCTTCGAGCGGATCGGCCCGCCCACCGGGCCGCTGGCGCTCGTGTCGAGCACCGACGGGCGGGTCACGCGCGCGTTCCCGGGCTTCACCGGGGGCCTGAACGTCAGCCCCCTCGAGACGCACGTCGGGGCGATCGAGCCCGACAGCGCCGGCGGCTGGTACGTGGGGGGCGAGTTCCTGCGCGTCGACGGCCGCTACCGCACCTCGCTCGTGCACCTGCTCGCCGACGGGAGCGTCGACCGTCGGTTCCGCGCCGACGTCGACGGCACCGTGCAAGCGCTCGCACTTGACCGGGAGGAGGGGACGCTGTGGGTGGGCGGGCACTTCTCGCGCGTGTCCGGGCGGCACGAGTCGTCGCTCGTCGCGCTCGCCGCGAGCACCGGGGCGTTCCGGGCGTGGCTGCCGCGCGGCATCGACGGCGAGGTGAACGACATCGACATCGACGGGGAGCGCGTCTACCTCGGCGGCGGCTTCCACACGGTCGCCGGCGACGACCAGTCCGGCGCGGCGGCCCTCTCGCGCCGCACGGGTGAGCCGCTCGAGTGGGACCCGGAACCCGGCGGCGCGGGCTGGCTGCATTCGACCGCCGCACGGGCGTCCTGCTGCCGTGGTTCCGGGACGTCGACGCCCCGCTGGCCCGCACCCTCGAGGCGGCGGGCGACCGCCTCTACGCCGGTGGCGTGGTCACCGCCGGCGGCCGGACCCGGGACGGGCTGGCCGCCTTCGACCTCGACACCGGCGAGGTGCTCCCGTGGCGGGCGCCCGGGACCGACGTCCTCGTGCGCGACATCGCCGTCGCCGGCGATCGCGTCGCGGTCGGCGGCGACTTCCGGCTCCTCGGCGGCACGCGCCGCTCGGCCGTCGCGGCCATCGACCTGGCCACGAACGCGGTGATCCCGGGCTTCGACGCGCGGGTCCGCTCCGGCGCCGTCCACGCGCTGGCGCTCGGAGGCGGGTCGCTGTGGCTGGGCGGCGCCTTTACCCGGGTCGGCGACGCCGAGCGCCGCAACCTCGCGCGCGTCCACCCGGCGACCGGCGCCCTCGGGCCCGCTCCACCGGCCCCGAACCTCCAGGTCGACGCGCTGCTGGCCCGGAGCGGGCGCCTCTATCTCGGCGGCGTGTTCTGGAGCATCGGCGGCCGGGAGCGCCTGCGCGCCGCCGCGATCGACCTGGCGACCGGGAGCCTGGCGCCGTTCGATCCGGCGCTCGTCTGCCCGGTGATGGCGTTCGCGCCGCTCGGGAGCGGGCTGCTCGCGGGCGGCGGCCTGCAGCAGCACCTGTGCGGCCGCAGCCGCGGGCTGGCGCTCGTCCACCCGGCGAGCGGGCAGCCGAGTGCGACGACGGTGCCCGCCGCGCAGAGCCCGGCGGTGTACGCG
>JBOGYU010000365.1:0-4995 GCA_050696935.1 Solirubrobacteraceae bacterium
GTCCGGCGCGGCCGCCGGCGCCGGCTCTGCCGTCTTCGCCGCAAGGCACTCGGCCATCTCGCCGACCATCCGCCGCGACACGTCCTCGACGATGCCGCGGCCCGTCTGCGCGGCCCGGCCGGTGAGCTCGACGACCGCTACGGAGTCCACGCGCGAGACGGCGTCGCCGGCCTCCGACACCGTCATCGTGATCGTCGCATTCGCGTTGCCCTGCCCGCGCGTCTCGCGCGCCGCGCCGACGAGCACCGCTCGGCGGGCCGCGTCGTCGCGCTCGGAGATGCGCACCGTGCCGCCATAGACGAACTTCATCGGCCCGAGGCGCACCGTGACGGTCAGCTCCCGGGAGCCGTCGGGCTTCTCCTCGCCAAGCGTCGCGCCCGGCATGCACGGGGCCACCCGCTCGAGGTCCAGCAGCAGCGCGTACGCCTCACCAGGCGGCATGCGCAGCTCGAAGTCGCTTGCGATCTCCATGGTCAGCCTCCAATCACCGCGACGGCCTCGATCTCGAACAGGAACTCCTCGCGCACGAGGCCGCAGACGATCGTCGTGCGGGCGGGCGGAGGCGCCGGAAAGTATGAGCTGTAGATGGGATCGAGCCTGGCGAAGTCCTCACGGCGGGTGACGAAGCAGGTGGTCTTGACCACCTGCGGGAGGTCCGTGCCCGCGGCCCTCAGCGTCTCCCGCACGTTCTCGATCGCGCGGCGGACCTGCTCGTCGAAGCCGGGAGCGACCTCGCCCGTCTCCGGGTCGATGCCGACGGCGCCGGCCGTCCAGACCCGGTCGCCGGCCCGCATCGCCTGCGAGTAGTGCGCTCCCGGAGCGGCCGCCCCTGTCGCCTTCACCGCCTCGATGTCGGTACCCATTTGACAGAGCTCCCCTCGGCACTTACGTTACGTCCGGCGCGTAGATCATAAATGATTTCGGAATGGGGACTGCTTTCACTCCTGCCGATGCGATCAGGCCGCCGACGGTCACGGAGGCGGTGCTCCAAGAGCTCCGACAGATGCTCATCAAAGGCAGGTTCACGCCGGGCGATCCGATGCGCGTCGACCAGATGGCCGGTGAGTTCGGGGTCAGCGCCCTGCCGGTCCGGGAGGCGCTCCGGGTGCTCGTGGCGGAGAACCGCGTGGTGTACAGCCCGCACCGGGGGTACCGGGTCGCGAGCCTGTCGTTCTCCGACGTCGAGGAGAACTTCCTGATGTGCCGGCTGCTCGAGGGCGAGGCGCTGCGGCGCGGGGTGCCCAGGATGGGCGCCGAAGGGGTCGGCGAGATGCAGGCCCTGCTGGACCGGCTCGAGTCGGCGCCAGGCGAGGTGCCGCTTTGGGAGCGTGTCGCGGTCCACCAGAACTTCCACTTCGTCCCGGTCGAGTACGCGGGGCTGCCGCGGATCCTGGCGACGCTGCGGCAGCTGTGGGACACCACCGACCACTTCCGCAGCCTCTACTTCTTCCATGACGAGCGGCAGGAGACGCTCGTCTACGAGGACCACCACGAGCTCGTGCGGGCGTGCGCGAGCGGCGACGGCGACCGGGCGGTGGAGGTGATGGACCGCCACCGCGACCACGTGCTCGCGCGCGTGCGGTTCGTCATGGAGGGAGGCGTCGTGGGGGAGGGGTCGCCCTAGTGGCGACGATCCAGACGCTGGTTTTCGGGCTCGTCTCCGGCGCATACCTGATCGTGGCGACGCTCGGCTTCGCGCTCGTCTCGCGAACGGAGAAGTTCCTGAACATCGCGCACGCCGAGCTGATCCTGGCCGGCGCGTTCGTCACCTACTGGCTCAGCGTGCGGGAGGGCTGGCCCGTCGCCGCGGCGGGCGCCGCGGCGGTCGCCGGGATGGCCGTGCTGTCGCTCGTCGTCGGCCGGCTCGTCTACTGGCCGATCCGGCGGTCGGGCCACGTGGTGCTGCTGATCACGTCGGTCGGCGTCGTCTACGTGCTGCACGGCATCCTGGAGACCGCGATCGAGCCCGGCGTGTACACGTTGCGGGCCCGCGAGCAGACGCTGCTCGACGTCGGCGGCGTGCGGCTGGGGACGTTCGACGGCCTGATCGTGGCGATGGCGATCGCCTCGGTGCTGGTCATCCACCTGCTGCTCACCCGCACCGGCATGGGCCTGCGGCTGCGCGCGCGGGCGAGCGACGAGGCGCTGGCCGCCGGCCGCGGCGTCGACGTCCGCCGGGTCTCCACGCACGTGTGGCTGATCGCCGGCGCGCTCGCCGGGCTGGCCGGGCTGCTGCTCAGCCTCCGCGGGGCGATGACGACCGAGATCTCGTTCGACCAGATCCTGCTGATCCTGAGCGTCTCGATCCTCGCCGGATTCGGCAGCCTCTACGGCGTCGTCGCCGCCGCGCTGCTGCTCGGCGTGGCGATGGAGCTGTCGACGCTCGTGATACCGGCCGGATACCGCACGGCGATCGCGTTCGCGCTCGTGATCCTCGTCCTGATCGTCCGTCCCGAGGGGATCTCGGGAGCCGCGGTCAGAAGGCGTGCGGCATGACCTACGCCCTCAGCATCGTCGCGCTGGCGTCGATCTTCAGCCTGCTCACGCTGGCGCTGAACCTGCACTTCGGGCTGACGGGCCTGATCAACTTCGGCATCGTCGCCTACTTCGCGATCGGCGCGTACGTCTACGCGATCGCCACCGCGGAGCCGCCGAGCGCCCTCGACCAGTACGCGGTCGGCCTCGGGTGGCCGGGCTGGGCGGGCGTGCTGGCCGCCATCGTCGCCGCGGTCGTCTTCGCGGCCGTCACCGGCTGGCCCGCCCTGCGGCTGCGCGCGGAGTACCTCGCGCTGACCACCTTCGCGTTCGCGGAGGTCCTGCACTCGGTGCTGACGAACTCGAGCGAGATCGGCAACGGCACGCGCGGCATGTCCAATGTCGTGCCGCCGTTCTATAACAGCCTGCCGTTCGACACCTACGACACGTGGTTCGCGGTGATCACCGTGGCGGTCCTGCTCGTGTCCACGATCGCGCTGCTGCGGATTGCGCGCTCGCCGTTCGGCGCGACGCTGCGCGCCATCCGCGACGACGAGCTCGCGGCCGCGGCGGTCGGAAAGCCGATCCAGCGCTACCGGCTCGAGTCGTTCCTGGCGGGTGCGGCCATCGCCGGCGTCGCGGGTGTGCTGTACGCGTGGTTCACCACGCTCGTGTCGCCCGACCTCTACACGGCGGACATCACGTTCACGGCGTTCATCGCGCTCGTCATCGGCGGCGTCGGCAGCAACTTCGGCGCGATCGTCGGCGCGTTCGTGCTGTTCGGGCTCGAGCAGGCGATCAGGATCGTCCCGCTGTCGGAGCAGACCGCGCAGCTCGCGTCGTCGATGCGGCTCGTGCCGTTCGGGCTCGCTCTGATCCTGATGCTCCGCTTCCGACCGCAGGGCCTCGCGGGGAGATGGGCGGTGTGACCGAGCGCGTCGCTCCCGCGCCGGACCGCCCGGCGGAGACGCCGCCCGCGCCGCTGCACCTCGAGGTCGAGGGCGCGCACAAGCACTTCGGCGGGGTCGTCGCCCTCGACGGCGCCGACCTCGCGATCCCGCGCGGCGTGCTCGCCGGCCTCATCGGGCCCAACGGCGCCGGCAAGTCGACGCTGTACAACGTGATCACAGGCGTCGAGACGCCGGACGACGGGCGCGTCAGGGTGGCCGGCGAGGACGTCACCGGCCGGGGGCTCTCGCGCGTCGCCTCCGCCGGCGTGGCGCGCACGTTCCAGGCGCCGCGCGGCTTCCAGTCGATGACGGCGTTGCACAACCTGATGGTCGTCCCCTCCAGCCGCGGGCAGCACCTCCTGACGTCGCTCGGACCGTGGGGGCGCGCGCGGCGGGCGGTGCGCGAGCAGGCCGAGCGCGTCCTGCGCCAGGTGGGCCTCCAGGACCACGCGAACACGCCCTACGAGAAGCTCAGCATCGGGCAGATGCGGCTGCTGGAGATCGGCCGCCACCTGATGCGCGACGTCAGCCTGCTGCTGCTGGACGAGCCGACCTCGGGTGTCGTCCCGTCCCAGCAGGAGCAGCTCGCCCGGCTGCTCGCCGAGCTGCGCGACGCGGGCATGACCATCCTGGTTGTCGAGCACAACCTCGGCTTCGTGATGCCGCTGGTGTCGACCGTCGCCGTGATGGATCGCGGCCGCGTGATCCGCCACGGCCCGCCCGCGGAGATCCAGCAGGACCCGGCCGTGATCGCCGCGTACCTGGGGGTGGCCGAGCCATGATGCTCGAGGTCCGCGACCTGCGCGCCGGCTACGGCCGCCTGCCGGTGCTCCACGACCTTTCGCTACGGGTGCCCGCCGAGGGCTCCGTGGCGGTCCTGGGGCCGAACGGCGCCGGCAAGTCGACGCTGCTGAAGGCGCTTGCCCGCCAGATCCCGATCATGGACGGCGAGCTGCGCTTCGACGGGCACCCATACGCCGAGGAGGACGCGACGTGGGCGGCGCGCCACGGCATCGCGCTCGTCCCCCAGAGCGCCAACGTCTTCCCCGACCTGACGATCCGCGACAACCTGCGCCTGAGCGGCATGCGGCGGGCGGACGGCGAGGCGGGGATCGAGCGGGCCGTGACGCGCTTCCCGGTGCTCGGCGAGCGGGCCGGCCAGCTCGCGGGCTCGCTGTCGGGCGGAGAGCGCCAGATGCTCGCGATCTCCAGCGCGCTGCTGCTGGAGCCCAAGCTCCTGCTGCTCGACGAGCCGACGACAGGTCTCTCCCCGAGGGCGGCGGCGGAGACGGCGGACGCCGTCGCGGAGGTGTCGCGGGAGGGGACCGCGGTGCTGTGGGTGGTGGAGCAGATGCCGGAGCTGGTGCTGCGCCGGGTGCGGCACGCCTACGTGATGGAGGCCGGCCGCATCCAGTTCGACGGCACGCCGGCGGAGCTGATGGACGGAGGGCGCCTGGAGCAGCTGCTGCTGCAGCGGGCGTGAGGTGGAGGAGACGCGAGTGCACATGGAGCGAGGAGGGAACGGCATGTTGAGTTCACGTAGGGCGATCGCCGCGGCGGCGGCCGCGGC
>JBOGYU010000366.1:0-4993 GCA_050696935.1 Solirubrobacteraceae bacterium
CTCGAGCACCTCGTGCTCGATCTGCTCTTGAGCGACGCCCGGCGGCTGGGCGGGCTGCGGGGCCGCCAGCGCCGGGTGGCGCAGGAGCAGGAGCTCGCCTCCCGGGCGGTCGGGCGGAGGCTCGGGCGGGCGCTGGCGGAGCTCGTCGCGCACCCGCATCAGCGCCCGGCCAAGGTAGTTGTGACCGGTGTAGCCGCCTCGGTCGTCGCGGGCGCCCCACTCAAAGTCGCTCGGGCTGTCCTCGGCGAGGGGGCGGTCGCCGGTGGCCAGCAGCGCGTCGCGGAAGCGCGGGATCCGGTACTTCGCGCGCAGCGCCGCCAGCATCGCGTGGAACCGGCGGCTCGCCCAGTCAGGTCTCGCGGTGATCTTCCACCGCCCGAGCCGCTTGGCCTCGGCCGCCGTCGGCGCGAGCCACACGCGCCGGAAGTCCGGCCAGTTCGTCGCCTTCGCGGCTTGGAACGCGTGCTCGACGGTCGGGTGCTCGACGAGCACGTCGCCATCGAGCGGGCAGGGGAGCCAGATCGGGTAGTGGGCGAAGTTCGAGAACGGCGAGCCGGCGTAGAAGCGCAGCACGTCGGGCGCGTCCCAGCTGCGGCGCAGCCACGGGCGGCTCGCACTGTCGTGGGCGCCGCTCGGCGTGGTGGCCATCACGGCTCCTCGCTCGGCTGCCGGGCGACCCGGCGCCGGGTCATGACGCGCGCGGCGGCCTTCACGGGCCGGCGGCGCGCGCAGTGCCCCGGATCGCCCTCGCGGCGCCCGGCGGTTTCGGGATGGTTCACGGTCATCGTGTGTATGTGTGTGTGGTCGGTGGTGGTCAGGGCTGGCGGCCGCGGCGGCCGGAGTGGAAGTCGCCCGCGCAGCCGGACCAGGTGGCGCGACGCTGCGCGCGGGCGTCGTCCTCCGCCCGCGCGTAGCGGGCGAGCCGCGAGAAGCGCCTCCCGCGGTAGCGGTAGACGTAGGCGAGACCGGCGCGCAGCAGGCGCTCGCCGAGGTCGCCGCGGCGGCCGTCGACGTAGGCGAGCAGCCGTCCGTAGCGGTCGCGCGTCTCTCCCGAGCCGGGGTCGGTGACCAGTCGTACACGGCTGCCCGCAGGCGCGATCCGCGCGAGGTGATGGCTGGCCGCGGAGCCGCCGCACTCGACCGGACCGCCGTGCGTCTCAGGCGTGTCGATCCCGAGCAGCCTGACGGTCAGGCGCTCGCCGTCGGCGCGCACGACGATCGTGTCGCCGTCGATCACGCGCACGACTTGCCCGACGGCCGGGGCGGCGGGCGACGGCGGCTCCTCGAGCGCCGCGCAGCCGCCAGGAGCTGCGGCGGAGGCCGCGGCGAGTAGCCACCAGCCGCGCGCGCAGCGGCGCATGGTGCGGGACGCGGACCGTGCGAGCAGGAGCGCGAGCAGCCAGCTCATCGCATCACTGCAGTCACGTGCTGACGGAGAGACGCGCTTCGCGTCTGCGTGCACGGCGCCCCCTGCCAATCGGTCGACCCGCCGAGCCCCGTCACGTCGCCCTCCGCAGCCCGCTGAACGGGCGCAGGTACGGCGGCCCGGCGTCGACTGGCTCGACGAGCACATTGCGCGGCCCGCTCCCCTGCCAGCGGACGACCACGCGGGCGAGTCGCGCGGGCCGGCACGGGCACCTGCGATACGTCCGGCGTCCGGGGTCGAGATAGACGCGGCCGATCATGCGACGGCCGCCTCGTCGTCGAGCAGGAGCGCGCGCAGCTTCGCGCGGCCCCGGGTGAGGCACCGGTTGACGTGGGCGTAGGACCAGCCGGTCGCTCTCATGATGCGGCGGTATCGGCCGCCGTCGCGGTGCCCGGGTTCCATGGCGTAGAACATGATCAGCGCCCGCCGCTCGTCGGTCTTGAGCTCGCGCATCGCCGTGCGAAGCGCGGGCAGGCGCGGGTCGAGTTCGCGCTCGGGCTCGGGCTCGGGCGCCCGCGGTTCGTGGACCGCCGGGTCGAGGTGCGCATCACGGCTGCGGCTTCGGCGGATGCGCATCGCCTCGTGGCGGACGACCGTCGCGAACCAGGCGGGCGCCGTTTCGAGGCGGATCCGGGCGCGATGGCGCATGGCGATCTCGAAGCTGCGCGCGAGCGCCTCCCACGCGTCGTCATCGCACAGCGAGTAGCGGCGCGCGACGCGCAGGAACGGACCCTCGATCGACTCGGAGCCGGGCGCTGTCGGCCCGCGCCCGCCCCGGACGGCCTGAGGCGTGCCGGCGTGGCGGCCCGCGTAGAGCGCGTGGCTGTGCTGCCGCGAATCAGCCATCGGGCTCGATCCCGATTCGCTTGCACAGGTCGCCGAGCGCGTGCGAGCGCAGGTTTGCCAGCGCGTAGTCGACCTCGTCGAGCGCGGTCATGAGCTGGGTGGCCTCGGCGGCGCGCAGCTCGCCGACTCGCCCGTAGTGGAACGTGTCCTCGATCGCCTCGAGCACCGCAGCGGCGAGCCCGGCGGCCTCGGCCCGGGCGAGGTCGACGGGATGCTGGCCCATCCGCGCCGGCTTGTAGTTGGTGTCGACGCGGACGAGTTGCCGCTCGCCGTAGTCGGCGGCCCACTCGGCCTCCTCCTCGGGCCGCTCGGTCGGGTCGTAGAGCGCGACCGTCGTCACGGTGACGGTGTTCGCCCACTCGCCGTCCAGCGCGACGCCCTGGAACGAGCTCTCGTAGGGCGCCAGGCGCGCGTACACGTCGTCGGCCTGCTGTTCGGGCGTGGGGTCGGCTGGGGTGTCCTGCGACGGCTCGGTCATCGCGCGCGCTCCTCGCCCTGGCCGCGCGGGCGCATGTCGACGTCGAGCGGCGGCTTGCTGCTCGTCCAGCGGATCTGAAGGTCGCGCGGCCGGGCGCGGAAGTGGTTGATGCCGGGGGTGACCGGGTCCAGGGCCAGCTCGCCGCGCTCGGTGACGCGCGCGTGGAACCGGCGCCCGCGGATGTCCACGACCACCAGGTCGCCGACGCCGGCGGCCGACGCGCGAGCGCGCCGCCGGTAATGTGCGAGCACGTCCCGCGCGGAGACCGCGATCGGCCGGCGGTCGCGCGTCCGCCGGTCCGGCCAGGGGGCGACAGTGAGACGCCCGCGCTCCTTGGCGCGCACCTCGCCGAGCCGGGGTTCGCCCGGGCTCGGGATGGCCACGACGTCGCCGGCATGCACAGCGGCCAGTCTCATGCCGCGACCGCCAGGTGCTCGGGCTCGGCGGCGGCCGCCTCCCCGGCCGCGGCGACTACCGGCAGCCCGTGGCGGGGCACTTGAAACCGCGCCGGCTGCGGGCGGATCTCGCGCTCCTCGACCTCGCGCGGATCGAGGCCGAGCGCCCGGCCGAGCGCGAGCGCGAGGCCGAGCGGGATCTGCGTGCGCAGCGCTCCGTCAGGCATGGGCGTGAGGCGCAGCAGGCGGCCGATCCATGTCGGGTCGGGCTCGCGCCCCGGCCTGACCAGGCCGGCGGTGCGCGCGAGCTCGGAGAGGCTGAGCCGCTCCCCGCGTCGTCGCGCGTGCGCCCGGCGCTGCAGGTAGCGCTCGCGCAGGAAGGCGTTGTCGATCTGGATCCGCTCGTGGGCGCCGCGGGGACGCCGAAGCGTCCAGCCAGCGCTGCGCATCGCCGCCAGGAGCTCCTGGCACGCAGAGGGTGTCAGCGCGATCGCGTCGGCGATCTCCTCGATCGGATAGCCGGCGCGGTAGAACGCGGCGATGATCTGCTGGGCTCGCAGACCGACGGGAAGCTGGGAGGGGGTCATCCCAGGCTCCTTTCGGGTGTGTGGGTTGTGGGTCCGGGTGGGGTTGGTCCCGGTCTCGCGCACGGTAGGCCGGGTGTCGGACGGAACGTGCGGGAAGCCGGGACGGGTTGTCGCGGTGGGCGACGAACCCCGTTGGTACGGTGGCCTCTGCCGATGTCGGCCGGTCGTTGTGGGCCGGTCGCTTCGACGGGGCGGGCCGGAGGGGTCCGGCTCGCAGCAGTGTCGTCGAGGCACATCGGCGGGGGTAACCCCGGGGGCCGCGACCTGTGTGGGACGCGGCCCCCGCTCTTCATAAGGTGGCTGGTGCGCGCAAACTGGGCCCGCGGGCTTGGGTAGTCAGCGCCACGCCGCTCGCCGGTTCACAGCAGTCCCGCGGCGGCAAGCGCCGCGCGCGTCTCGGCCTGTTCCTGGCACTGCAGCCACCAGGCCAGCTCGCTGTCGGGGATGTTGGGGCTCGGCTCGTCCTCGACGACGAAGCAGGAGAGGATCGCCGGCTCGTCGTCGTCGAACTCCCGGGCGCGCGAAGCACGGATCATCGGCACCATGGCTGGTTCCTTTCAGAATTCATGGGGTGATGTGCGGGCGGCCTGGTCGCGGGCCGCCCGCGCGGTCAGGCGGGTCGGTGCGGGTGGCAGCCGACGATGGGGTGCTCGTGGCTGGGCAGGTGGTGCAGCCAGAGCAGGAGCTCGCGCGCCTGCTCGTGCGCGCAGTCGAGGTCGCTGGGCTGGTCGGGATCGAGCAGCGGCGCCGCCCAGCGCAGCCGTTCGGGCAGCCGGTGTAGGCAGCGGCGGGCGTGGACCGGCCAGGCGCGCGCCATGGTGCCGGTCAGCGGTACGAGCGTGTGCGAGAGCTCAGCCTGGTCGGCCGGCTCGGACGCCGCCTCGGGGCGGGCGCGGCGCAGGAGCAGCATCGGTCGCTCCTACCGCTCGCGGGCTGCGCGCAGCACCGCGCGCAGGTCGTCGCGGTCGTCCAGGGCCTCGAGACGGGCGACGTCGATCGGGCAAGTGAACAGGCCAGGCGCCACGGGACGGAAGCTGTGACCGAAGTCGTCGAGCTCAACGGCGTGGATCGTCGCCGCGTACGGGGCGTCGGCGAGCGGGCTGGCGGTGACGGACATGAGCGTCCTCCTGGTGTGTGGGTGTGGGTATGGGGGTGGTCGGTCGGCCGGCTGGGTGGGCCGGCTCGGGTGGGCTCAGCGGGCGGCGGGGTTCGCGAAGAAGCAGAACCCGCGCCGGTCGGCGGTCGTCGCGTACGCGACGAC
>JBOGYU010000367.1:0-4978 GCA_050696935.1 Solirubrobacteraceae bacterium
GCCGCGGCGCCTCACGCGCGGCCGCCACGACGACGGCGCGCCCGCCTGGTCGCCGAACGGCAGGCGGATCGCCTTCACCCGCGGCTCGCCGTCGAAGCGCGACGTGTACCTCATGCGGGCGGACGGCGCGCACGTGCGCCGCCTGACGAAGCTCCCGCGCGGCGTCACCTCGCCTACGTGGTCTCCCGACGGCCGGCGGATCGCCTTCGGCATGGGCCGGCGCGGCCGGCGGGCGATGCACGTCATCCGCAGCGACGGGCGCGGCCTGCGCAAGCTGACGTCGGGCGCGGCCGACCTGCGCTCGATCGACTGGCAGCGCGAGGACCCGGACCCGCTCGTCGCCGCTGCCGGGGACATCGCGTGCGATCCGGGAGCCGCGGCGTTCCTCGGCAGGCGGCGGGCGTGCCGGCAGCGCGAGACCTCGGACCTGCTGCTCAAGATGGACCTCTCGGCCGTGCTCGCGCTCGGTGACCTCCAGTACTCGGACGGGCAGCTGGCGAAGTTCATGCAGTCCTTCCACCCCTCCTGGGGGCGGCTCAAGAGCCTCATCCGCCCCGTGGTGGGGAACCACGAGTACGCGACCCCCGGCGCCGCCGGGTACTTCGACTACTTCAACGGGCCTGGGCAGCTCGACGGGCCGGCCGGCCGGCGGGGGCTCGGCTACTACTCCTACAACCTCGGCGAGTGGCACGTGGTCGCCCTGAACTCCATCTGCTCCCAGGTGCCCGGCGGGTGTGCGGCGGGGTCCGCCCAGGAGCGGTGGCTGCGCGCCGACCTCGCCGCGAACCCGCGCCCGTGCACGCTGGCCTACTGGCACCACCCGCCGGTGAGCTCGGGCGCCGGCGGCACGAATCCGGAGCTGCAGCCGCTCGTGCAGGCGCTCTACGACCACGGCGTCGACGTCCTGCTGACCGGTCATGACCACAGCTACGAGCGGTTCGCGCCGCAGGATCCCGCGGGCAACCGCGACGCCGAGCGCGGCATCCGGCAGTTCATCGTCGGCAGCGGCGGCAGGGATCACAGGCGCGCGGTCGCGATCCAGCCGAACAGCGAGGTGCGCGACGACACCACCTTCGGCGTCCTGGAGCTCCGGCTGCGCCCCCACGGCTACTTCTGGACGTTCGTGCCGGAGCGCAAGGCGGGCTTCACCGACTCCGGCGCCAACGCCTGCCACTGAGCTGGCGGCCGTGCGGCGGCCTACGGCGACTGCGGCAGCTTCACGGAGCCGCGTCGTCTGGCGGCCGGGGCGGACGGCGGCGGCACCACCGGCCCGATGTCCCCGTCCGGCGCCTCGTCGAGGTCGACGACCACAGGCGCGTGGTCGCTCGGCCCGCTGCCCTTGCGGGCCTGCCGATCCACCCATGCCGCCCGAACCCGGTCCGCGACCGCTGCGCTGGCCAGCACGAGATCGATCCGCATCCCGAGGTCCTGGTGGAACATCCCGGCCCGGTAGTCCCAGTACGTGAACACGCGCTCATTCGGCCAGCGATCCCGCACGACGTCACGGAAGCCCAGCGCCAGCAGCGCAGTCAGCGCCGCCCGCTCGGGCGGGGTGACGTGGGTCTGGCCGATGTAGGCGTCGGGGTCGAAGACGTCGTCGTCGGTGGGTGCGATGTTCATGTCGCCGCAGACGATGGTCGCCTCCGGGCGGGCGGCGACCATCTCACGTAGCGAAGCCAACCAGGCGAGCTTGTACTCGAAGTGCTCGGAGCCCGGCTCGCGCCCGTTCGGTACATACACCGAGACCAGGCGGATTCCGGCACAGGTGGCCGACACCGCCCGTGCCTCGGGACGCGGGAAGCCCGGCGCGCCGGCGAGTCCGGCGACCACGTCGTCCAGCCCCACACGCGAGAGGATCGCCACGCCGTTCCACGTCCGCTCGCCGTGCACGGCGATCTCGTAGCCGCGGCCTGCCAGCTCGGGCCCGAGCAGCTCCAGGAAGGCGTCGTCAGCGAGCTTGGTCTCCTGCAGACAGACCACGTCGGGCTGCCGCTGATCCAACCACGGCAGGAGCCGCGGCACCCGCTGCTTGACCGAATTGACGTTCCAGGTCGCTATCCGCACCGCCGCCCAACCGTACCGCGGCCTGGGGCCGGCACCTGCCGCAGAATGCGCGCCACATCTCGTCGCCCGGAGGCCTCCATGTCAGACCCACAACCCGTTCGCGAGCTTCGCGTGGCCGTCACCGCACCCGACTATGACGAGGCCGTCGTCTTCTACCGCGACGTCCTCGGGCTGCGGGAGCGCGCCGCATTCGCATCCGCCGATGGCCGCGTCACGATCCTCGAGGCCGGCCGTGCGACGCTCGAGCTGCTCGATCCGACGCATGCCGCCTTCGTCGACGGGGTCGAGGTCGGCCGCAGGGTTGCTGGACACATCCGGATCGCGTTCGAGGTCGACGACAGCACAGCAACAGCGCGGGCGCTCGAAGTCGCCGGAGCGACCGTGGTCGCCGAGCCGACCCGAACGCCTTGGAACTCGCTGAACGCACGGCTCGAGGGCCCGGCAGGGCTCCAGCTGACCCTCTTCACCGAACTCGGGCCCGCCGGTTAGCCGCGCTTCGTGCAACCGGTTCTCACGGGCGTCGCTGGAGGCCGGTCCGTCGGCATGACCTCCCGGCGCAGCGCTCGCAAGCTCGCGCCCGAGCGCGCCGGGGAGGCCACGCCGCGGACCGCCCAGTCGGCCGGTCATCGTTTGTTGCGTCTGCTCCTTGGGCGGCCTCGGGAGGGAGGCACAGCCGCGGCCGGCGAGGGTACGGGCTACCGTGAGACGTCGCGATCGGAGACTCCGGTCCCGGACCGCGTCGCGGTCTCCGTCGTCGTCGGCGGCCGGGACCTGCGTCTCAACGATCGCTGCGCTTCGCGCTCCCGGGCTCCGCGCTCCTTTACCTATGGCTGGTAAGGTAAAGGGCATGAGTGCGATCTCGCGCAAGAACCAGATCACGATCCCCGCCGAGATCCTCCGGTCGGCCGGTCTGCAGCCCGGGGATGACGTTCGGGTGTCGTCGGTCGGCCCTGGGCACATCGAGCTGGTGAAGACCGAAGTCCTGATCGAAACCTATGCCGGATCGCTTGGCGACGACGTCTACCCGCCCGGCTACCTCGACGAGATCCGCGACGAATGGCGGTGACCGTCTTCGACTCCGACGTCCTCATCGCGTTCCTCAATGGGTCCGACGCCCATCACGCCGATGCCGTCGAGCTGGTGCGGCGCTCCCTGGTTCCCGGGACCCGGCGGATGCTGAACGCCGTCAACTACAGCGAGATCCTGATCGGCCCCATCAAAGCCGGCAAGCAGGCCCGCGACCACGTCGACGCCATGCTTGGAAGCTTCACGATCGAGATCATCTCCGTAGATGGCGCACTTGCGCGCCGCGCCGCCACCGTGCGCGCTCGCACCAATCTCAAGCTCCCGGATGCCTATGCACTCGGCACCGCGATCCATGCCGAGCATCGGGGCGACAGCGACGTCAGCCTCGCGAGCTTCGACAAGGCCGTGTTGCGCGCGCACGCCGAGCTGCACCCGAACTGAACCGCTCTCGATCACCATAGGCCGCCCCTCGCTGACGCCTGTCGCGCAACGGAGCAGCTACGCAGCGGACGGTGCTGTGTTCGTCGTCGCTGCTCCGATTCGTCCAACCCGGTAGCGAGCAACCCACCGAAGCGAGGCCGCGGACCGCTCCCTTGTCGAGAAAGGAGCAGCGGCCTGGCTCGTGCGCGCTTCACGCCGGTCGCCTGCCCGGACTGAGCTCCCTCATCGGTCTGCCAGCCGCCGCGGTCGGCGTGCGATCGAGCAGCTGGACCACGGCCGGGAAGCGGCTCCATGCCAGCCAGGCCCAGAGCAGCGCGCCGCCCCCCACGAGGTGCCGGTGCGCTTCAGCCGAGCACCGCGCCTTGACACGGTGCCGTGACCGAACGTAGGGTCGGCCGGGACCAAGAGCACCGAGGCATCCGTGTCTCGGTCGACCGGCTAGGAGGAGAGATGAGGCGATGGATCGCTGTCGTGAGCGTGACGTTCGGCGCCCTCGCGGTGGCCGCCGGTCCTGCATCGGCGAACTTGCCAAAGGGCAAGGGGCTTGAGGACTTCGGCGTGGTGACCTGCGAGGGCATTGGCGAGGTGTCGGTCTTCGGGCCGCGCGGTGAGGGTGCTGCGACGGCCTTCGCCACGACCGGCCAGCATGTGGTTGTCCAGGCTTTCGACGTCACTTTCACGGACACCGAGGGCAACGTCTTCACGTTCTCGAAGCGCTTCGGGACGAAGGCAGGGCTCACGACGTTCACTTGCAGGCAACACTTCGAGGAGCCCGGCGAAGGGACCACCGACATCACCGCCGTCGTGGCGATCGTTCCACCGCGGTAAGCGAGGCAGCGCCACGCGGCTATCGTGCGGAGCCGCCGTTTCGGCGGCTCCTGGGTTTCCGACGGGCGATGGGCCCGCCGAGGAAGGGGCCAGCCCCCTGGCCGCGGTTTGGGGGCGCCTGGCGGTCGTCGCGGCGGGCATCCACCAGCTCGGCCCCGCACAGGGGCAACAGCAGCTGAGTGGTGGACACCCCGTGGATAGGTGCGATGCCGTCGCTACCGCATTCGTCGAAACCAGCAGCCGCGACCTCGCTGCCCCCTTCCATGCGATGCGGGCGCAGCCGACTGACTACTCCCCGTCGTCCGATCCAAGATGGAATTGCGACCGTTCGCGAGTGCCGCAACCAGGCGAAGGCAGCAGCGCGGTAGCGAGTGCGTCGCAGGACGCCGCGAGTGTCGAGTCGCGTGGAAGGCGACAGCGCCGGTGGCGCTGCTCCTTCGCCACCGATGCAGGAGCGACGGGAGGGCCGACCGCGCTCCGGCGGACGCCTGTTGCTGTCGGATAGGCCCGGGCGCATTGCTGCGCCCGGGCCCTCCTAAGAACCGGACATGCACCTTTCAGCGCATCCGGCTCAAGCAAGCCGGTGAAGGTCCGGTGGCGCGACGTCGTACGATCAGCT
>JBOGYU010000368.1:0-4977 GCA_050696935.1 Solirubrobacteraceae bacterium
AGGTCCAGCACCGCGGCGTGCCCGTCGAGCCGCCGGAGCGCGCCGGCCAGCGCTCCGTCGGCACGTTGCAGACGAGGCAGGCGTCCGCCCGCCGGGCTCGAGGACGGCATCCCGGCGGACTTACCCGGCTGGGCCCCGGGACTAGCTCTTCTTCCCGCCGCTCTTCTTGCCGCCCTTCTTGGACGCGCCGGGCGTGTTGGAGATCTTGGCCGCGCGCTCCTTGCTCATGCCCTTCTTGCGCAGCCCCTCGTACTGCTTGTCGTCCTTCACGGAGGACCCGTGGTCCTTGGCCATGGTTCGTGCCTCCTTTGCAGGCGCTTTTCATGAACAACAGTCCTACCCGGCGGGGCGCCGGGCTACCGGATGGGCCGGTTCGCCGCGCGGGCTGGGACTCAGATCGGGCGCTGCGCCGCGTGGGCGGGGAACGGCTCGAGGTCGTTGACGAACCCCGGCGTGGCCTCCACGCGGTCCAGCCAGGCCGCGACGTGCGGGTGCTCGCGCGGGTCGGCGCCCGCGTCCGCGCCGCAGTGGACGTAGCCGTACAGCGCGATGTCGGCCACCGTGTAGGCGTCGCCCGCGGCGAACGCGCTCCGCGCGAGCCCGCGATCGAGCGCCGCGAGCGCGTCCCGCCCCCGCTCGAGCCGGTTGTCAAACGGCCCGGCCAGCTGCGTATCGCGCCCCGCCAGCTTCCAGAACCGCGCGACCGACAGGTCGGCCTCGATCCGGTTCTGCTCGAAGAACATCCACTGGTGCACGCGCGCCCGCTCGATCCCGCCGGCGGGCAGCAGCGGCGTCCCCTCGGCGAGGTACAGCAGGATCGCCCCCGACTCGGGGATCGTCTCGCCCGCGTCGGTCTCCAGCACCGGGATCCGCCCGTCGGGGTTGCGCGCGAAGTGCTCGCGGGTGCGGGTCTCGCCCGTGAACAGGTCGACGGTCACCGACTCGTACGGCCGGTCGAGCTGGCGCAGCAGGATCCGGCACTTCAGGCAGTTGCCGGAGGAGGCGTGCTCGTAGAGCTTCAGAACTTCCCCCACGGGCCCGCGAAGTGCAGGATCGCTAGCTGGGATGGCCGTTGGTCCTCGGGCGCCCGGCTCGAGCGGCGCGCGTTGCTGCGCTCCTGGATCCGCATCGCCTCCTTCATCACGCCCACGAGCAGCTCCGACAGCTCGCGCCATCCGTCCTCGTCGAGCTCGAGGGGGAGTCGATCCACGTGTGCGCCCTGGAGGTCGAAGCCGCCCGCCTCGGCCGCCGCCGCCGCCGCCTGCAGGACCTGCCCGACCGTCATGCCGGCCAGCCGGCGGCGTACGGCAACCGGCAGGCGCTCCCACTGCGCGTCCTCGACCAGGGGACGCACGACCGGGCGGTAGAAGTGCTCCACCGCGCCGCGGCGCGGCTCGGTGCGGACCAGCTCGATCCAGCCGAGATCGCGGAGCAGCCGCGTGTGGTAGCTGATGGTCCCGATCGGCACGGCGAGCTCTGCCGCCATCTCGTTCGGACTGGCCTCGCCACGCACCACGAGGAGCTCGAGGATCCGTGGCCGCAGCGGATGCGTGAGCACGCGTGCGAGGGTCTCTGGTGATACCGGTTGCGCCATCCGCGGGCGCAGGACGCTACCAGCGCCCGTGGCAGCTCAAACGCGCCCGCAGACCGGGCAGTCAGGGTCGCGCTCGACGGCCTCCCACCGCTGCTCGAGCGTGCGCATGTCGATCAGGAGCGAGCGGCCCTGGGTGGCGACCGGACCGGGGCCGGTCAGCAGGTGCATGACCTCGAGCGCCACGAGCGTCCCCACCACGCCCGAGGACGGTCCCAGTGTGATGTCCCGGGCGGGATGACACCTCCGATGCTCGGCCAGCGCCGGGTAGAGCGGGAAGTCCGCGGCGAGCCGGCGCTCCTGGCAGGCGAAGCACGGTCCGTGGCCCGGGACGAACGTTGGCCCGACCTTCAGCACGGGCGGCTGCTGGCCGGCCACCACGAACGGGACCCCGGCGCCCACGCAGGCGCGGTTGACCCAGCGCCCGAGCTCGTACGGTGGCCAGTCCGCCGCGAGGACGACCGCGTCGGCGCCGTCGGCCGCCTCGGCGGCGTCGCGCTCGTCCGAGATCCGTCGCCGGATCGTCCGCACCTGCACCTCACGGTCGAGCGCCCGCACCCAGCGCGCGGCGCAGTCCACCTTCGGACTGCCCACATCGGCCTCGGAATACAGGATCTGCCGATTCAGGTTGCTGACTTCGACCGCATCGTGATCCACCAGGGTGAACCTTCCGACGCCGAGGCACGCCAACGCGCCGAGTGCCCAGGTCCCGAGCCCGCCACAGCCGAGTACGACGACGGTTGATCGCCGCAACCGCAGCTGCACGCCTTCTGGGTCGCCCGAGTCCACGAAGTACGGAAGCTGCCGCGCGAATCGATCGGCGAGCGCGTCCGGTAGGGGAGTGGACGCCCCGACGGAAACAAGTGCGCCCGCCCGCCCGAGCGGCTCGAGCCGCCGCGCGGTCTCGCCACCCTCCGGCGCCTCGACCGGCTCGACGGCGAGCCGCTCGAGCAGTGCCCTGTCGCCGGGCTCCGGACTGCGCACCACCACCGGCGGCTGGCCGCCGGGGCGAAGCAGGTACACGTCCTCCCCAACCGGAAACAGCTCGATCGAGGGACACAGCCGGTAGCGGGGCGCGCCTCCACCGGGAGGCACGCCCCGAGCGGGCGTCAGGCGCCCTTCCAGTAGCCCGAGTCGGACACGAGCGGGCGGTCGACGATCTCCACCGTCATCTGCGGTCACCTCCCTTCCTCCTGTTCCGGCGCGCGTGCGCGCGCGATGTACATGGCCTCGGCGGGCTCACGCATGCGGCCACCGGAGCGCCGCCGTCAGTTCGCGTGCCAGGTCCACGACGCGGGCCGCATGGTCATCCATGTCGTCCCCGCCCACGCCCGAGACGCCGAGCGCCGCCACCGCCTCACCGCCGGGCGAGAACACCGGTGCCGCGACGGCCCGCACGCCGTCCTTCAGCTCTCCGTCCTCGGTCGCGTACCCACGGTCGCGGATCGCCTGTGCCTCCGTGCGCAGGGCCGCCGGGTCGGTCAGCGTGCGCTCGGTCCGCCGTTCGAGCGGGGCGCTCAGCACGCTCTCGCGCCAGGCGTCGCGCCAGCTGAGCAGCACCTTCCCGGTCGCCGTGCAGTGGCAGGGCACCAGCTCGCGCAGCCGGGGTGGGAGCGGCTCGTGGCCGTTCGCCCGATGGACGAGGCAGAGTGCGGAGCGGTAGCTCGGCACGGCGAGGTGGGCCGCGGCGCCCGTCTGCTCGTGCAAGCGCGCGACGTAGGGCATGGCGGGCTGGGTGAGCGAGGCGTGCTCGACGACCTGGCCCGCCAGCGCGACGATCCGCATGGTCGGCACGTACAGCCGGCGCGCGTCATCGGTCCGCGTGAGGTACTCCTCCTCGAGCAGGCGGTTGAGCAGCCGTCGCGCCGTGCGCGGATGCACCTGCAGCGCCGCCGCCACCTGCGACGCCGACATGGGCCGGAAGGCGAGCGCCTCGAGGGCCCGCATCGTTCGCGTGACGTACCAGGCCTCCGGGAGGCTAGACACACAATGATTGGATCACCGTCCATCCCGCCCGTCAACGGATCAAAAGTGCCGATTTGCAGGCTTTTTTGCGAAGGAACTGTTGAGGATCCTGGGAGGGCACGAAAGGTCCCTCAACCGCAGTGCTTTGTCCCGCCGGATCAGCGGATACCGGCGGCGCTGGGATGGCCCATCGCGTCACAGGTACGGGCGCTGCCGCCGGGCGCGCTCGACGTGCTCGCTCGCGAGCCGGCGCACCGCGTCCTCGCCCGACGCCCGCGGCACGCCGAGGTCCCAGAACGCCCCGCCGCCCAGGAGGGCGCGCAGGGGCTCGACGTGGCAGGCGATGACGAACGGCCGCGTCTCCTTGCGAGCCGTGGCGAGCGCCGATCGCAGCCCGTCCAGGTCGGAGACCGTCGTGGCCGCACACCCGAGGCTCGCCGCGTTCGCCGCGTAGTCCACCTCGACGACCTCACCGTCAGGCGCGCTCGCGCCCGGCCGCCGGTGGCGGAACTCGTTCCCGAAGCTCGCGCCGACGCTGGCCCGCTGGAGCCCGTGGATCGACTGATAGCCGTGGTTGACCAGGACGAGCACCGTCACCTTCAGCCCCTCCTGGCAGGCGGTGACGAGCTCGGTGTTGGCCATGAGATACGTCCCGTCGCCGATGACCACGAAGATCTCACCGGCGTCGGCCCGGGCCATGCGGATCCCGAGGCCCGCGGGGATCTCGTGGCCCATGCAGGAGTAGGCGAACTCGAGATGCGCGAAGCTGCCGGGCGTCACGCTCCACGCCTTGAGCAGGTCCCCGGGCGGGCTGCCCGCCGCCGCGACGAGCCAGTCGCCCCGACGGACCTCGTCGTTGAGCGCCCGATAGACCTGCCCTTGCGTCATTCCCTCGCCCGGGCGCGGCTCCAGGTCGGCGTCGAAGGCCGCTTCCCACTTGGCGCGAGCCGACCGGACGGCCTCGCCCCGCTCGGCGCGGTAGCCGGCGAGCCCGCGCTCGATCTCGGCCAGGGCGAGCCGGGCATCGGCCACCACCGGGACCGCGGCGAGCTTGCGGGCGTCCGCGGCGCAGACGTTGACGCCGACGAAGCGCACGCCGGGATCCTGGAACAGGGAGTGCGAGGCCGTCGTGAAGTCGCTGAGGCGGGTCCCCACGCACAGCACCACATCCGCCTCGGCCGCGATCCGGTTCGCGGCCCCCGTCCCGTTCACGCCGAGTCCGCCCAGGAGCAGCTCCCCCGGGTCCATGGATCCCTTGCCGGCCGACGTCTCGGCCACGGGGATGCCGCAGCGCGAGGCGAGCGAGGCGAGCTCGTCGCGGGCCTCGGAGTAGATGACCCCGCCGCCGGCGACGATCAGCGGCCGGCGGGCCTCGCGCAGCGCCTCGATCGCTGCCGCCAGCTCCTCGCGCGCCGGCGGCC
>JBOGYU010000369.1:0-4970 GCA_050696935.1 Solirubrobacteraceae bacterium
CCTTTGCGACGGACGGACGTCCGCGTGCCGGTCGCCCTAGGACGCGCAGCTTTGTGCAGCTCGGGCCGGGTGTCAATCCGCCCTCCGATCGATCCGGCGGCGAGCGTGGGTGTCCGTTCCGCGGACACTGCGGTTACCCTCGTGCGATGCCACGCGCAGGGACCGGTCCGGACTTCATCGAGGCGCTGGCCCGCGGGCTCGAGGTCATCACCGCCTTCCGGCCCGGCCGGCCGGTGATGACGCTCGCCGAGGTGGCCACCGCCGCCGGCCTCGCCCGCCCGTTCCTGCTCGGCGCCCAGGCCGGCGAGGCGACGGAGGTCGCCGCGACCCTGGTCCGCCAGCTCCGCGTGGCGGTGTGGGCCGCGGGGGCGGCACGAGCCGCAGATCTGAGTCCCGGCCACTTAAGGGGTCTGACCCCTTCAGTGGCGCCCACTCAAGGGGTCTGACCCCTACGTGGCCGCGGACTTCTGCGGCGCCAGCATCATCGTCATGTTCCGGCCGTCCTGCTGCGGGCGCTGCTCGATCACGGCGAGATCGCCGAGCTCCTCCGCGAGGCGGTTGAGGATCATCTCCCCGCGCTCGGGATGGGCCATCTCGCGGCCGCGGAACATGATCGTCACCTTGACCTTGTCCCGCCCCTTGAGGAAGCGGATGACGTGGCCCTTCTTGGTGTCGTAGTCGTGCTGGGCGATCTTCGGCCGGAACTTGATCTCCCGGACGTTGATCTGCTGCTGGTGCTTGCGAGCGGCCTTCTGCTTCTGGACCTGCTCGTACTTGTACTTGGAGTAGTCCAGGATGCGGCACACCGGTGGCTTGGCGTCGGGAGCCACCTCGACGAGGTCGAGGTCCCGCTCCTGCGCCCTCCGGAGGGCCTCCTGGGTGCGCATGATCCCCACCTGCTGGCCGTTCTCGTCGATGAGCCGGACCTCGGGAACGCGGATGCGCTCGTTGATCCGGGTGGGGTCGCGCTCAGGCGGTTGCCGGTCGAACCGTCTCGGGACCGGCACTAGTGCTGTGGGCGGCGCGTCAAGTAGAGCGCGGCGCTGAGTTGGAACGCTTGATCAACGCGGGGCAGTATAGCGGCGGTCCGGACCTCTCAGGCGAACATGAAGGGGACAGTCCCCTTTAGGTTCGGGCGGCGGCCTGCGCGGCCAGCCGCTCGACCGCCTCGGCGAGCGGCACCGTGCCCTGGTCGCCCTCGCGATGGCGCCGCAGCGCGACCGCGCGCTGGTCGGCCTCGCGGTCGCCGACCACCAGCATGTACGGCACCTTGCGCAGCTCCGCCTCGCGGATCTTGCGGCCCACCGACTCCGTGCGGTCGTCGACGTCGGCGCGCAGTCCGGCGGCCTCGAGCTCCGCGTGCACCTCCCGCGCGTACTCCACGTGGCGGTCCGCGAGCGGCAGGACGGCGGCCTGGACGGGGGCCAGCCAGAGTGGGAACTCGCCCGCGTAGTGCTCGATCAGGATGCCGATGAAGCGCTCGAAGCTGCCCATCAGCGCGCGATGGATCATCGCCGGGCGGTGGTCGGCGTTGTCGGCCCCGGTGTAGGTCAGCTCGAAGCGCTCGGGCATGTAGTAGTCGAGCTGGACGGTCCCGAGCTGCCACGGGCGGCCGATCGAGTCGGTCATGTGCAGGTCGATCTTGGGGCCGTAGAAGGCGCCGTCGCCCGGATTGAGGTCGAACTCCAGCCCCTTGTCCACCAGCGCCCGCTCCAGCGCGGCCTCCGCGCGGGCCCACATGTCGTCGCTGCCGACGCGCTTCTCCGGCCGGGTCGAGAGCTCCAGGCGCGGCTCGAACCCGAACGCGTCGTAGATCGCGAAGCCGAAGTCCAGGCACCGCTGGATCTCCTCCGGCACCTGCTCGTCGGTGCAGAAGATGTGGGCGTCGTCCTGGGTGATGTGCCGCACGCGCAGGAGCCCGTGCAGCGTGCCGCTCGGCTCGTGGCGGTGCACCAGGCCGGCCTCGGAGTAGCGGATCGGCAGGTCGCGATAGGAGCGGCGGTCGTCGCGGTAGAGCTGGACGTGCGCCGGGCAGTTCATCGGCTTCAGGCCCATCGGGTGGCCCTCGACGTCCGTGAAGTACATGTTGTCCCGGTACACGTCCCAGTGGCCGGAGCGCTTCCACAGGTCGACGTCGTAGATGATCGGCGTCTTGACCTCGCGGTAGCCGCGGGCGCCGTTCTCCGCGCGCCACAAGTGCGTCAGCTCGTTCCACAGCGCCATCCCGTTCGGCAGCCAGAACGGCGCGCCCGGGCTCAGCTCGCTGAACACGAACAGGTCGAGGTCGCGGCCGAGCCGGCGGTGGTCGCGGGCGCGCGCCTCCTCGAGGTGGTGCAGGTACTGCTCGAGGTCCTCGCGCGAATGGAACGCCGTCCCGTACACGCGGGTGAGCATCTGGCGGCTGGAGTCCCCGCGCCAGTAGGCGCCGGCGACCGACAGGAGCTTGAACGCCTTCACCCGCTTCGTGGAGGGCGTGTGCGGGCCGCGGCAGAGGTCGGTGAACGGCCCGTTGGTGTAGAGGGAGACCGTGTCGACGCCTTGGTCGCGGATCAGGTCCTCGATCAGCTCGACCTTGTAGTCCTGGCCCTCGCGGATGAAGCGCTCGATCGCGTCGCCGACCGGGACGTCCTCGCGCACGAACGGCTCGTCGGCCTTGACGTGCTCGCGCATCTTGGCCTCGAGCGCCTCGAAGTCGTGCTCGGACAGCGTGACGCCGTCCGGGAACTCGAAGTCGTAGTAGAAGCCCTCGCCGATCGGCGGGCCGATCGAGATCTTCGTGCCGGGGTAGAGGTCGAGCACCGCCGCGGCGAGCACGTGTGCGGTGTCGTGGCGGACGAGCTGGACCGAGTCCCAGTCGTCCGCGCCGGCGGTGACGATCTCCACGCGCGCGCCGTCCTCGAGCGGCGCGGCCAGGTCGCGGATCCGCCCCTCGTCGTACGCGGTCCCGTCCCGCCGCTCCGGCTCCGCGGAGTCGAGCACCCGGATGGCGAGCGCCGCCCGCGCGAGGCCGGGGCCGATCGCGGCGGCCAGGTCGCCGCCGGTGGCGCCGTCGGGCAGCTCCCGGTCGGAGCCGTCGGGCAGGGTCACGTGCATGAGCGCAGGATGCTAGCCGCGTTAGCGGCCGGGCCTCGCCGGGAACTGTGTCCGGCAGGACACCCTGGGAGGGGAACTCATGCGCACGCGTCTAAGGGTCTTCGTCACGGCGGCGACCGCCGCCTCGTTGCTCGCCCTGCCGGCCCCGGCCGGCGCCCATCCCGCCGGGCGCGACGAGACCGAGACGCCGGCGAGCCTGCTCGTCGACCCGTTCGACCGCGACCTGATCCTCGAGGGTCTCGGCGCCACCGATCCGGCGACCCTGCCGGCGGCGGCGGCCACGACCAGCATCGCCAACATGACCCACGTCGGCAACTCCGACCGCGACGGCACGATCAACTCCGACCTCGCCTTCTGGGGGAACCTCGCGTACGCCGGCAGCTACTCCGGCTTCCGCATCCTGGACGTCTCCCGGCCGCAGCCGCGCGAGATCGTCGACTTCAGCTGCAACACCCCCCAGGGCGACGTCTCGGTGTACGAGATGGGCAAGCGCCGGCTGCTGTTCCAGTCGGTCGACTCGCCGCAGACGCGCGAGGACTGCGAGAGCCGGAACACCGCGCTGGTCGACGGCTTCCGCCAGCCCGGCTTCGAGGGCATCCGCATCTTCGACGTCACGGACCCGGCGGCGCCGAGGTTCGTCGACGGGGTCCGGACGGCGTGCGGCTCGCACACCCACACGCTGATCCCCGACCGGCAGAACCGGCGCGCCGTCATCTACGTCTCGTCGTATCCGCTCGGGACCGGCGAGACGCCGCCCGGGACCGACACCGGCGAGCAGCCGCCGTGCTTCCGGCCGCACATGAAGATCTCGATCGTCACGGTCCCGTTCGCCGCGCCGGACGAGGCCACGGTGAAGGAGCAGCCGCTCAGCACCCACACGCGCTTCAGCAAGATCGGCGCGTTCCAGGCCTGCCACGACATCCAGGTCTTCCTCCCGCTCGACGTCGCCGTCGGCGCGTGCGCCGGCGAGGGCCAGATCTGGGACATCTCGGACCCGCTGAACCCGACGACCACGGACGCGGACGAGGGCCGGCACACGCACATCCAGGACCCGACGGCATTGGGCGACACGTTCGAGTTCGTCCACAACGCGATCGTGACCTGGGACGGCGGCGCCTTCGCGATCGCCGACGAGAGCAGCGGCGGCCTGGGAGCGGAGTGCCACGGCCCGGCGACGGTGAACGGCCTCTACTACTTCTACGAGCTCGTCCGGCCCGGCGACCCGCCGCCGCCCGCGCGCGGGCGCTACACGCTGCCGCGCGCGCAGACGCCGGAGATCTGCCAGGAGCACAACGGCAACGTGATCCCGGTGCGCGGCCGCTACCTGATGACCGCGGCCTTCTACCAGGGCGGGACCACGGTGGTCGACTTCTCGGACCTCTCGGCGCCGCGCGAGGTCGGCCACGCGGACGTCTACGACGAGACCGGCGCTCCCGACACCTGGTCGTCGTACTGGTACAACGACCGCATCTACGCGAACGACGGGCTCAGCACGATCCCGCGCCACAACCGGACCGCCGCGCCGGGACCGATGAGCAATCGCGGGCTGGACGTGTTCACGTTCCAGGACGGCGACGCGACGCTGACGGCCAAGCGCTGGCGCTACGCGAACCCGCAGACGCAGGAGTCGTCGCAGGTCCCGTAGTACCGGCATTCGCAAGTACGCACGGTTCCGGCGGCCGCCGATCACCGCCTGGCACCACCCGGTGACCGGTCATGTGCCCCGGCACACTTCCGGATCACCGTGCGGCGCCAGCCGGCGCCGGCGACCACCGGCGACCGCACGTACTTCCGAACACCGGTACCAGCGGTCACGTTGCCGGGCAGGCGGGCCCCGCGAGCCGGGGCGCGCGGCGCGTGGGCGCGGGAGCGGGGAG
>JBOGYU010000370.1:0-4968 GCA_050696935.1 Solirubrobacteraceae bacterium
CGCCTCACCCGCCGGCACCTCGTGGAGCTCGAGCCCGGCGACCGCCTCCAGCGCCCGGCGCGCACAGGCGATCGGCCCGTCGCCCGCCACGAGGGCGATCCGCGGGCGCCCCGGATCATCGCGTGGTCGCACCGTCACCGTCTGCCGGCCCCCGAGCGCTCGCCGGCCTTGCGCCGATCATCGCCCGGAAGCCGAAGAAGTAGTCCGCTCCCGAGTAGACGGTGACCGCGACGGTCACGTAGACCAGCGCGTCCACCCACGCCGCGACGCGGTCGAGCGAGACCAGCGACACGAGCGCGGCCGTGACCAGCAGCTTGTCGGCGAGCGGGTCCATCAGCCGGCCGAAGTTCGACTCGCTCTTGTGCCGGCGCGCCAGCCAGCCGTCCAGCGCGTCGGTGAAGCTGGCGAGGATGAACACGCCGGCCGCCAGCGCGTCGCTCGAGGCTTCCGACAGCAGCGCCGCCACGAGCACCGGCACCAGCAGGATCCGGAACACCGTGAGGACGTTCGGGGGATTGAGCTCGAACGCTCAGGGCTTCAATCGCCGGCCGGTGGCGAACAGCCAGGCGCTCCAGGCGACGCACACGGCGGCCATCGCGGCGGCCACGGCGAGCGAGAGCGCGACCGAGACGTCGGCCGTGCCGATGAAGCCGTAGCGCACCGCGTTGATGAGGTAGAAGATCGGGTTCGCGTGGGAGAGCTCCTCCCAGGGCGAGGGCAGCGACTCGATCGAGTAGAACACGCCGCCGAGGAAGCTCAGCGGCAGGATCACGATGTTGGTGACGAAGGCGGTGTGGTCCCAGGACTCGGCGTAGACGCCGACGATCACGCCGAAGGAGCAGAACAGCACCAGCAGCAGGACGATTGTGACCGCCAGGACCAGCGGCTGGTGTACCGGCACGCCGGTGAGCGGGATCGCGATCGCCGCCAGGCCGGCGCCGATCAGCGTCGCCCGGACCGCGCCGCCCAGGTTGAGGCCGAGGTTGACCTCCCAGCCGCGCATGGGCGCCGCCAGCACGTCGTTGAGGTAGCGGTCGAACCGCGCCTGGAAGACGGTTGCCGAGTTGTTGGCGTACGCGGCCTGCGCCATCGCCATCGCGATCAGGCCGGGGACGATGAACTGGTCGTACGGCACGCCGTCGATCTCGCGGATGCGGTCCCCCAGCGAGAGGCCGAAGACAAGGATGAACAGGGCACTCGAGAGGATCGGGGCGGCGACGGTCTGCGTCCACAGCTTCAGGACGCGCAGGACCTCGCGGCCCGTGAGGGCGATCAGCCCCGTGCTCACGCCGCCGCCATGGCCTTCACGTAGACGTCGGCGAGCGACGCCACGCCGAACGCCGCGCGCAGGCCGGCCGCGGAGTCGCGCGCCAGCAGGCGGCCGCCGCGGATCAGCGCGATGTCCTCGCACAGCTCCTCCGCCTCCTCGAGGTAGTGCGTGGTGAGGAGGATCGTCGTGCCGGCCGAGTGCAGGCGGCGGATGTAGCGCCACAGCTCCAGCCGCAGCTCGTAGTCGACGCCCGCGGTCGGCTCGTCGAGAATCACCAGCCGCGGCTCGTGCATCAGTGCGCGGGCGAGCAGCAGGCGGCGGCGCATGCCGCCGGAGAGCTTGGGCGCGCGGGTGCTCGCCTTCGCGCGCAGGTCGAACACGTCCATCATCTCGCCGGCGCGGCGGCGCGCGTGAGCGCGGCTCATCCCGTAGTAGCCGCCGTGGTAGAGGAGCGTCTCCTCAACGTCCAGGAACCGGTCGAGATTGACGTCCTGCTCGGCGAGGCCGACCAGGCGCCGCGCCTCCATGCAGCCGTGCGGATGGCCGAACGCGAGCGCCTCGCCGGCGGTGGGCCGGATCAGGTTGCAGACCGCCGAGATCAGGGTGGTCTTGCCCGCGCCGTTGGGGCCGAGCAGCCCGAAGAACTCGCCGGCGGGGACCACGAGGTCGATCGCGTCGAGCGCCAGCAGGCCGTCGTCGTAGCGCTTGGTCAGCCCACGGAGCTCCAGGGCGGGCGGCCCGGAGGGATCTCCGCCGCCGCCTCGAACCGTCCTGGGATCGACCACTGTCACCTCAACGAGAGTACCCCGGGCCTTTCCTGCCTCGCCTGCGGCTCGTCACCGGCTTCGCCTCGGGCCGGCCCCCTGACGGGGACGGTCGCCTTCCGGGCGACCGATGCCAGGCGTTCCCTTACAGGCCCTTTACGAAGGGTTCATGGCCGGATGGAAGGGTGCCCGGCGTGACTCGGATCGCGATCGTCGACCCCCAGCCCGCCGTGCGCGCCGGGCTGTCGATGCTGCTGCGGACCGAGCCCGGGCTCGTCCCCGTCGGCGCGTCGAGCGGCGCGCACGACGGCGTCGAGCTCGTCGCCCGGACCGCCCCCGACGTGGTGCTGCTCGAGCACCACCTGACCGACGGCGACGGCCTGTCCGTGTGCCGGCGCCTGAAGGCGCTGCCCAACGCGCCGCGGGTGATCCTGTACACCACCGACGCCGACGGGGGGCTCGACCTCCTCGCCCGCGTGGCCTGCGCCGACGGGCTGGTGGACAAGTCCGCCGACCCCCGCGAGCTGTTCGAGGCCATCCGGGTCGTCGCCCGCGGCGGCTCGGCGCTCCCGCCGCTCGACCCCGAGCAGATGGACGCCGCCGCCCACCGGATCGACCCCGAGGACCTCGCGCTGCTGGCCATGCTCGTGGACGGCACGCCGGCGATGGACGTGGCCGACACGCTGCGGCTCGACCGCCGCAAGGTCGGCCGGCGGATCGAGCGGATGCTCGGCCGCCTGCGCGCGGGCGCGACCACCACGGCCGCGGCGTAGCGGAGCGTCCGCGGGCGCGGCCGTGGACGCAGCCAGCGGGCCACCACGTCCGGGCGCGGCGCCGCGAATGCCAGCGCCGGGATCAGCCCCACGAGCCCGAGCGTGGCGACGAAGCTCTGCATCGCCGCGTAGTCGTGGCTCAGCAACGCGCTGAACGTGGGGGTGAGGCCGGCCGCGCGGCACTGCTCCACCAGCGGCGGGTTCCACGGGCAGCCGTCGCCGCCGAACCACTGCTCACCGGCGAGGTCGGCGAGCTCCACCTCGGGCCTCGAGGCGAGCGGGTGGCCGGCGGCCAGGCAGAGCAGCATCGGGTCATGGCCGATCAGGTCGCCGTCGCCGTCCGTGTCGAACTCGTACACGACGGCGGCGTCGACCTCGCGTGCGGCGAGCAGCGCACGTGCCTGTTCCGGCTCGGCGTCGACCACCTGGACGGTCCACTCGGGGTGCTCCGCGCCGAAGCTGCGCGCGGCGAGCGCCACGATCGTGGCGGTGGCGGTGGGGAACGCGGCGACGCGGAGGCGGGTCGCGCCGGCGCCCGCAGACCACGGACATGGTCAAGGGGATCGAGCTCGCGCTCGAGCAGGCCGGCGGCCGGGCGGGCGGCTTCACGGTCGAGTACGAATCGCTCGACGACTCGACGGCGCAGGCCGGCTCCTGGACGCCCGAGGGGACGCAGGCCAACGCCCGCCAGGTCGCGCAGGACGAGAACGCCGCCGTGTACATCGGCGAGTTCAACTCCGGCGCGTCGGCGATCTCGATCCCGGTGCTGAACGAGGCGCAGGTCCCGCAGATCAGCCCCGCGAACACCGCGGTCGGCCTGACCTCCGACGAGCCGGGCGCCGACGCCGGCGAGCCGGACAAGTACTACCCCTCCGGTCAGCGCCACTACGTCCGCATCGTCCCGAAGGACACGATCCAGGGCGCCGCGCTCGCGACGCTGATGCAGGAAGAGGGCTGCGGGTCGGTCTTCATGACCAACGACAAGGAGGTGTACGGCGCGGGCCTGGCGCGCAACATCGAGAGCGCCGCGGAGGGCATCGGGCTCGAGATCGTCGCCAACGAGGACATCGACAAGAACGCCCCGAACTACCGCTCGCTGGCCAACCGGGCCAGGGGCGAGAACGCGGACTGCTTCGTGTACTCGGGCATCACCGCCAACAACGCGGTCCAGCTGTACAAGGACTTCGCGGCGGCGCTGCCAGACGCCCAGCTGTACGGGCCGGACGGCGTCGCGGAGGCCGGCTTCATCGACCCCGCCGAGGGCGGCATCCCGGCCGACGTGGCGGAGCGGGGCAAGGTGACGGTCGCCACCCTGTCCCCGGAGGAGTACCCGCCCGAGGGGCAGGAGTTCTTCGCGCAGTTCGAGGAGAAGTACGGCGAGGCGAACCCGAACCCGTACGCGATCTACGGCTATGAGGCGATGCGCCTGGCGCTCGACGCGATCGAGCGGTCGGGCACCGGCGAGAAGGCCGACATCATCTCGGCGCTGTTCGAGACCGCGGACCGCGAGAGCGTGCTCGGCACGTACTCGATCGACGAGAACGGTGACACCACGCTGACCGACTACGGCACCTACACCGTTGCGGACGGCGAGCTCGTGTTCGACCGCACGATCCAGGCGGTCGCCGGACGCTAGTCCGCGGCGATCGTCACGTTGCGGCCCGCCTCCTTGGCGGCCGCGAGCGCGTCCCGCGCGCGCGAGAGCAGCAGCTCGGCCGGCTCCTCGGTGTCCCACCGGGCGACGCCGGCCGAGGCCGTCTGGTCGCGCGGCGTGGCCGCGCGGACGCGGTCGAGCACGTCGCACGCCTCGCCGAGCCCGCAGCCCGGGAGCAGGACGCCGAACTCGGTGCCGTCCAGGCGGGCGAGCAGGTCGACCTCGCGCAGCTCGTTGCGCCAGCGGGCGGCCGTCTCCTTGATCAGGCGGTCGCCCTCGCGCTCGCCGCGCATCATGTTGAAGGCGCTCATGTGGTCGATGTCGAGCACCGCCACCGCCACCGGGGCCTCGCCGCGGCGGGCGCGCGCCAGCTCGCGCGGCAGCTCCTCCTCCCACGCGCGCCTGCTGACCAGGCCGGTCAGCGCGTCGGTCAGCGCGAGCGCGTCCATGCGGCTGCGCAGCGCCGCGTGCTCGATCGCCGCCGCGGCCTGGGCGGCGAGCAGGCGC
>JBOGYU010000371.1:0-4964 GCA_050696935.1 Solirubrobacteraceae bacterium
CGCCCTGGCCGAGCACGAGCAGCGGCCGCTGCCGAGCGGCGGCGCGCTGCGCGTCCAGCGCCACTTCGACGCGCGCCGCGGCCTCCTGCACGAGGTCCAGCAGCTGCGCGACGACGATCGCTGGGGATCGCCGCGCGCGTACACGATCCGGCTCTACTCCGCGGCCGAGCTCGACTGCATGCTGACGCGCGCGGGCTTCGGGGCGCGCGCCTTCCACGGCTCGCTGACGGGCCACGGCGTCCCGGGGCCGGCCAGCCCGCTCGTGGTCGTCGCCTCCGCCCGCTGAGCGCCGCTCATCGGAGACGTGACCGCCCAAGCAGCCGATCGCGAACTCGATCGCGCCGACCGAGGCGGGAGAGTAACGCCCGCTCAAGCTGGCCCCGCGGGCAACAAGCCCGGCGCGAGGCCGGTGGGGACAATCACCCAAGGATCCGCACGCGCATCGGGCAGCCGGTCGAGCGCGTCGTCGCGCTCGCGCTGGGTGATGATCGTCGCCGCGGTGGCCGCGCAGGGGCCGCTGCGACCGCCTCGACGTCGCCCGGCAGACCGTGGAATCCTTCGACGCAACGTGCGAGTCGCGGCGCTGTATGACATCCACGCCAACCTGCCGGCGCTGGAGGCGGTCCTGCACGAGGTCGAGGCGGCGGAGCCCGATCGGATCGTGATCGGCGGCGACGCCGCGACGGGCGCCATGAACGCGGAGACGCTCGACGCCTTGATGGCGCTGGGTGATCGCGCGCTCTTCGTCCGGGGCAACGCCGACCGCTGGACGGTCGAGGTCTACGACGACCCGGCGTCCGCGTCGTCGGAGGAGGAGCATCCGGGCAAGCGCGCGGCCGCTTGGGCGGCGGCGCAGATCAGCCGGTCCCAGCGTGACTTCCTGGCCTCGTTCGCGTCCACGGTCGAGCTGGACATCGAGGGACTCGGCCGCACGCTCTTCTGCCACGGCTCGCCGCGCTCCGACAACGAGGCGATCACTGCCGTAACGCCGGACGACCGTCTGCACCGATTGCTCGACGGCGTGGAGGCGCGCACCGTCGTCAGCGGCCACACCCACGTGCAGTTCGACCGTCGGCTCGGCGAGCGGCGAGTTGTGAACGCGGGCAGCGTCGGGATGCCGTACGAGGGCCGCCCAGGCGCTCACTGGCTCCTGCTCGGCCCCGACGTCGACCTGCGTCGCACCGACTACGACCTCGAAGCGGCGATCGAGCGGCTGCGCGCCACCGGCTGGCCGGGCGTCGAGGAGTTCCTCCAGCACAGCTTTCTCGAGCCGATGGACCCCGACTGGGTGTCGGAGTTCTTCGAACGGCAGGCGCAGGAAGCCGAGAAGCCGCCACCGCCGTAGGCGCGCCAGCCGTGTCGCCGCGTTCACAGTCCGTGGGCGCACAGCTCGAGGATCGATCACCAGCGGGCCACGAGCACTGCTCCTCCTGCCTCATTGCGATAGCGACGATCGTCGAGCGCAGTCCGATCGGGAGCTCGTGTGCGGCCGACGTCGTGCCTATGCACCGGATGCAACGGGTCGGGCCGAGTGGCGCTTCTGTTGTTCGTCCACAGCAGGCGTCCGGGGCACCCGGGCGGAGACGCTCGCTCGCGCCCGAAGGCGTAAGTCCGGGCTGACAGCGCACGACGTGCGACGCCGCTTCTGGCCGTTGCGCGAAATAGGAGGCGGCGACGGCTGATTGCTCTCGCCGGCGTTAGCGGCTCGGGCGAGTTGCCTGTCGCGCAGGAACCCGGGTCGTCCTCCGACGAGCGGCAGGCGCCACGACCGCATCTCGGAACCCGCCTGAGCTGCCGGGTGCGGCTGCGGGAGTTCCTGGCGGCGCCGGCGCGTGTGGCGCCGCTGCCGCCGATCGCCGTGATGGCAGGGCCGGTCAGCCGAGCCCTCGGGGGCGACGGATCGGCTTCGGAAGCCAGGTGCCGAAGAGGGTGGCGCGGCAGGGCCAGCCTAGGCGTGCGCCCCGGTCCGCGTGAGCGCCGCCGCATTGGCGGCGTCGCCGTTCATACCGAGCTCGTGGTAGGTCGCTTGGGCTGGCGACAGGAGCTTCTCCGCCCGCTCTCGGTCTCCCTGGTCATTCCGCCGCAGCAGCATGCGGGCATAGTCCTCCTGCGTGTGTGCCAGCCAAGGACGAGCCCCCATCCTCTCGTTCATTCGCAGCGCCTCCTCGAAGTATCGCGCCGCGTCCTCGAAGCGGCCCAGTAGCGTCGCGAGGATGCCGAGCGGCCGGCTGGTGGAGTCGAGCGCGAGCTCGGGGAGGGCGACGGCGTTGAGCGAGCAGTGGGGCAGGAGGAGCTCGTAGAGCGGAGCGGCGCGCTCGGTGTCTCCGAGGATTGCGCAGGTCTCCGCGAGCAGGCAGATGCTGAGCAGCCATTCCTCGTCGACGTGCCAGTACGAGAGGTCGCGGCGCGTGAGCTCGTGGAGCAGGGCCTTCGCCTCTTCGGTGCGCTCCAGGCGGGCGTAGACGTGAGCGAGAATTGCCCGGTGCACGAGCGGTGAGGGAAACTCGTGCGCGTGGTCACTGACCTCGCGCACGAAACCGGCGAGTCGTCGCTGCTCGCGACGCAGCAGGAAGAGCTGCATCCTGCGCGCCGCCACTGCGTGCCAGGCCAGAACACGTTCGCCGATCGCCGCCGCTCGCTCGATCAGCTCCGGGGCCTCGGCGAACCGGCCCTGTGACAGGGCGAGCGTCGCGTGCGCCGTGGCGAGCATCCAGAGCTGGGCGGGCTGCCTTAGCTCCTGCGCAACCCGGGTCATCGAGGCGAGCTCGACCGCGCGGCGATCGGGGTCGCCGAGCTCCCAGGCGGCCCAGAACGAGTGCTCGTGCCCGTCGAACAGCCGCTCCGTGTCTCCGGTCCCGGCTACAAGTGAGACGATCTCCTTCCCCTCGGCCAGCCGCCTATGGGCGTTGTGGGGTGCGTGCAGGGCACACTCCGCGGCGGCGAGCGCATAGGCGAGCGTTGCGGGGTCGCCGATCGTGCGCGCAGTCTGGATGGCCTCCTCGGATATCCGCTCGCGACGCTCGCGGGAGGGTCCGTGGCGCAGCGCCGCGGCGAGGCGCGAGAGCAGCTGGACCCGTAGCACGCTGTCGGGCTCGCCAAGCGCGGAGAGCCCGTCCTCGAGCAGCGGGACGAGCCGTTCGTCGGTTAGGGCGTGCGCCCACAGGAACCTTCCCCCGTAGCCGATGGCCGCGCGGGCGAGCATCTCGGGCAGCTCCGCGGAGCGTGCTAGGTCGGCCGCGCGCAGGAAGGTCGACTTGGCCGCCGGGCCGTCCCCGGCGCGGCCCTGCGCGTCGGCGAGGGCGAGGAGCAACTCACAGCGGACCCGGGCGGTGGCGGCGGCGTCCGGCCCGAGCGCCTCGAGCGCCATCTCGTACAGACGCACCGCCTCCTCGTACGCGAGCAGGGCGACTGCGCGCGAGCCGGCCCGCCGGGCGTAGTCGACCGCCTTCTGGCCGTCTCCACCCGCGGCAGACTCGAAGAAGTGATGCGCGAGCTGCGCCAGATGGGGGTCAAGGTCCGAGGAGTACAGAGCCTCGAGCGCCTCGCCGGCTTGCAGGTGGAGCTGGACCCGGCGACTTCTCGTCAGGCGGTGGTAGGCGGCGTCCCGGATCAAGGCGTGGACGAAGCGCATGCGGCCGATCACCCCGGGAACCTCCGAGACGACGCGCGCCGCGATGCCCTCGTCGAGCAACGCGAGGATGGCGCCGTGCTCGAGTGCGCTGACAGCTGCCAGCGCATCGAGGTCGAACTCACGCCCCAGCACCGAGGCCAGGCTGAGAAGCCGGTTGCACTCGTCCGAGAGATGGCGCAGCCGGCGGCCGATCACCTCCCTCACGCTCTGCGGGATCGCAAGCGGCGCTATCGCCTGCTGCTTCAGGCGTCCCTCCGCGGCGAGCAGCCGCACGACCTCGCCGACGAAGAGCGGATTGCCATCGGTCCCGGCGTGCACCGCCGCGCTCAAGTCCGCTGCGGGCGCGCCGGGCGCGGTGAGCTCGATGAAGCGGGCGACGTCGGCCTCGCCCAGGCCGGCGAGCGCAAGCGTTCGCGTGACCGGCTCGCGAGCCAGCTCGGTGAGGGTCGTGGTGAGCGGATCCGACAGCGTCGGATCGACGTCGCGGTATGCGCCGACGATCAGCAGGCGGCTCTCGCCATGCTCGCGTGCGACGAACTGAAGAAGCAGGAGCGACGGCTCGTCGGCCGCGTGCAGGTCGTCGAGCACGAGCACCAGCGGCCGCCTGGCCGCCGCCCTCTTCAGAAAGGCGGTCATGGAATCGAAGAGTCGGAAGCGCGCTCCCTCAGACTCGAGCGGCGGCGGCGGCAGATCGGCGAGGAGGTCGCGGAGCTCGGGGAAGAGCCGGGCCACGTCGGCGGCTCCCCCGCGAAGCTGGGACCGAAGACTCCCCGCGTCCGTATCGCGAAGATACGGCCGCAGCGACTGCACCCAGGGCCAGTAGGCGGGAGCGCCGCCCGCCTCCCAGCAGCGGCCAACCAGCACACGTGCGCCGCGCGCCCGGGCTTGTGCGATCAGCTCCTCGGCCAGGCGACTCTTGCCGATCCCGGGCTCGCCGACCAGCAGGAACAGGCGCCCCCGGCCGGCGAAGGCATCATCGAGACCGCCGACAAGCTCAGCCAGCTCCCGCTCGCGGCCCACAAAGGCGCTGCGTGGGGTCTCCACTGCCGGCTCGGCCGCCGGCTCCTCCGCCGCCAGGTGGAGTTCGGGGTCCTGCGCGAGTATCGCCCGCTCGAGCTCGCGCAGCCGCTCGCCCGGCTCGATCCCCAGCTCCTCGACCAGTGTCCTGCGGGCGTTCTGGTAGGCCTGCAGCGCGTCCGCCTGGCGGTCCGAGCGGTAGAGCGCCAGCATCAGCTGCGCCCGCAGGCGCTCTCTGTAGGGGTAGTCGCCGATCAGCGCCTCGAGCTGCCCCACCACCTCGGCATGACCACCGAGCGCCAGCTTGGCCTCGATC
>JBOGYU010000372.1:0-4949 GCA_050696935.1 Solirubrobacteraceae bacterium
GCCGCGGCCCGAGCGGCGGCGGGAAGCCCGGATGGCGCGCGGCCACCGCGCGGCGGGCCAGCAGCCCGGAGGGGGAGAGCATCAGCAGCTCCAGCGAGCCCTCGACGTTCGAGGCGCGCTGGGCCAGCAGCCGCGGGGAGAGCACATGGATCTCGCGCTCGCCGGCCCAGCCGACGACGTAGCGCCGGGCGGCGGGCGCCGTCAGCCGGCGCTGGACGGGCAGCCACGGCTGCGCCGCGTCGAGCTGCGCCGGCGACCCGTGCAGCACCACGGCGAGCTCGCCGAGGTCGACCTCCAGCAGCCGCTCCAGCCGCCCGCGCGCGTACTCGAGCTGCGCGAGCACCCGCCCGGCGTCGGCCGCGTCGCGCTCGTCGTGGCGGGCGACGAAGGTCTCGGAGGGCGTCTCGAGCCAGGGCACGCGCCTAGCGTGGCACGCGGCCCTGCACCTCCACGACCTGCTGGTAGGTCGGCCGGTTCTGCCAGTGGATCAGCGGCTGCGTCGTGCCGCCGACCGCGCGGAACGAGATCGCGTCGTAGCACCACTGGTCGCGGCGCCGCCTTGTCCTCGGCGGCGCAGAAAGTCCCGGAACACGCGCGGCATGCGCCGCTCACTACCCCTGAAGGCGCTGGCCGACGCCTTCGGCGAGCGCGCGGTCGTAGACCAGCCGCGCCGCAGCGACGTCCTCGATCGCGTGCCCCGTCGACTTGTAGACGGTGAGCTCGCCGGGCGAGCGGCGACCGGCCCGGGTCGCGGCGATCACCTCGCCCAGCTCCGTGGCATCGCCCGGATCCAGTCCCGCCAGGTCCTTCGCCCCGGCGGGGGATGGCTCCGTGACCGCGCCGCGCCATTCGACGAACACGCTGCCGTGCCGCACGATCTCGGGGTCCAGCTCGGCGCCGAAGCCGACGGACGTGACATGGGCGCCGGGGGCGAGCTGGCCGAGGCTGATCACCGGCTCGTCGGCGTCCGTGCAGCAGCAGACGACGTCGGCGCCGGCGAGCGCCTCCTCGAAGGATCCCGTCGGCCGCGCCGCCGGGTGCCCGGCGGCCAGCGCCTGCGCGTGCGCCGGATTGCGAGAGGCGATCCGGATGTCGCGGAACTCGCGCAGCACGTCGAGGTGCGCCCGGCCCTGGGCTCCCGCGCCGACGATCGCCAGCACGCCGGCGTCCTCTCTCGCCAGGCGCCGCACCGACACCGCCACGGCGGCGGCGGTCCGCATCGCGGTCAGGTGGGCCGCGTCCATGACTGCCAGCGGCCGGCCGTCGTGCTCGTCGAAGAGGGCGATCAGGCCCTGGTGGGAGGGGATGTCCGTGCCGTGGTTGCCGGGGAAGACGGAGATCGCCTTCACGGCGAGGCCGGCGCCGGGCACGTAGCCGGGCATCGAGCCGAGCAGGCCGCTCGGGGCGCGCGCGCCCATCCGCGGGGGCGCGTCGCACTCGCCCGCGCTGAAGGCGACGAACGCGGCCTCGAGCGCGGCGAGCAGCGGCTCCGGGGCCAGGAGCCGCGCCACGTCGTCACGCGAGAGCGCGAGCAGGCTCCGCTCAGGCGTAGGCGAGCGCGCCGTCCGACTCGACGATGCCGGCGATCTCCTCGGAGGCCCGCTCGAACTCCTCGTCGGACAGCACCGGGGTGCCCTCGAACGGGAGGTCGCGGGTGATCTCGAGCCACGAGCGGCAGCCGCCGTAGTCGTCGCGCACGCGCACCGTCACCGGCCGCGGGATGCGGTAGGTCCGGAGCAGGAGCACGTGCAGCGGGTGCCGGCGCTTCCAGGCCAGGCGCTTCTCGGCGTAGTCCGGCGTCCACACATAGAACGGGGACAGGGCGTCCACGACGCGGCGGTCGGTGACCGTCCACGCGTGGGCGACCTCGGCCCACGCCCGGATCCGCACGCGGTCGGGCTGGACGATCCCGCCGTCGGCCGTCAGCGCGCGCGAGGGCGGCTCGCCCTCGGCCCACACGCCCTCCTCGAGCGCGCGGCGCAGCTCGGGCTGGTGCGACTCGCGCACCAGGTCCCCTCGCTGGTGGTCGAAGGTCGGGTAGAGGAAGAAGCGGTCGTGGTCGAGCGCGAAGTGCTTCTCCGGCTCGCGGATACCGCCCTTTCGGAGCGTCACGAGCTGCTCGCCCTCGGCGAGCGCGCGCACGGTGACGGCCCATTCCTTGAATGCGATCGGCATAGGGAAGATGAAGGAGAGGGATGTATAGGAGGGTGCGATCCCCGCACGACGGCGGCCCCACGCACCCTTGCCCTGAAAGCGCCGCCGCAAACCAGCGACGACGCCGTCACATACTAAGCACAAACTCCCGAAATCGCAAAATGTCCCTGCAAATTCCGCTCATCCTTCGGAAGCGCCCCGTGTGACGGCCGTCACACGGCATTCATCGCGTCGACGACCTCGTGATCACACGGCGTTCATCGCCTCCACGACCTCGAGCACGGCCGCGAAATCGCGCTCCCCGAGCCCGCGTCCGGCGGCGGCCGCGTACAGCTCGCCCGCGAAGGCCGCGGCCGGGAACGCGGCGCCCGCCGCGCGCGCCTCCTCGAGGCAGAACAGCACGTCCTTGAGCATGTGCTCGAGCTTGAACAGGGGCTCGAAGTCGTGCGCGAGCATCGGGCCGCCCTTGAGCTGGAGCATCGTGGACCCGGCGGCGCCGGCGCCCATGATCTCCAGCATCGCCTCCAGGTCCACGCCCTCGCGGCGGGCCACGACGAGCGCCTGGGCCAGGGTCGCGCAGTTGACGGCGGCGACCGCGTTGGCGATCACCTTCACCTGCTGGCCGCGGCCGAGCTCGCCGACGTGCACGATCAGCTCTCCCATGGCCTCGAACAGCGGCCGGGCGCGGGCGAGGTCCTCCTCCGAGCCGCCGGCCATGATCGTCAGCGTGCCGTCCTGGGCGCGGGGCGCCGAGCCGGTCACCGGCGCGTCGACGAAGCCGTGGCCGCGCTCGCGCAGGGTCGCGCCGAGCCGGCGGGCGTCGGCGGGCGCGATCGTCGACATGTCGACGAACAAGGCGCCGGGCCGGGCGCCGGCCAGTGCGCCGTCGTCGCCGCCGAGCAGGAGCGTCTCCACCTGGCCGCCGTCGACCACCATCGTCACGACGACGTCGCTGCGCTCCGCCAGCTCCCGCGGCGTCGCGGCGACCTGCACGCCGTGCTCGGCCGCCCAGTCGTCGGCGCGCTCGCGGGTGCGGTTGTAGACGGTGACCTCGAAGCCCGCGCGGCGCAGGTTCGCCGCCATGCGCGAGCCCATGATGCCCAGCCCGATGAAGCCGACCGCCTCCGCCATCGAGGGCGCAGGCTATCGCTCACGCGGCGAGCGGCACCTCTCCCGGCTCGGCCAGGTGCTGGTGCGAGGGGCAGTAGCCGTTGTGCGGGAGCGGCGTGCGCCGGCACTGCGTGCCGCGGCGGGTGGTCGCGCGGCACTCGATCCGGTTGCCGTCGATGTCGAAGCCGGCGAGCGGCCGGGAGGAGAAGTAGTCCTTGGCGAACGTCATGTACCGGTCCACGATCCGGTAGACGCGGTGCTGCGCCGACAGGGGGAAGTAGATCCGGATGTCGTTGAACAGCGTGCGGGACGGCTTCGCGAAGTAGTGCCAATCCGTCGCGAGGCGGTGGACGGACGCCTCACACGCACGCAGCACCCGCTCGTGGTTTGACGGGCCGGAGCAGCCGGTCCGGTCTTCCATGATGTCGGGCGCGAGCTCGCGATAGATGGAACGGCTGAAGCTGTACATGCGTTCTCCCCTTCGGAACAACGTCTCGCGCTGCGCGGGCCCCCCAGGACCCGTTGGGCAGTCTTTGCCGGTGTGGTGAGATCTGGAACGTCGGCATTGTTGACTTCGCGTTAAGTCACGAACCCGCGTTCGCTCAATCCCAGCGCTCCAGCCGGGGCTGCTCGGAGCCGGCGTCGACGCGGGTGTGGCGCGCGTGGAGCGCGGGATCGGTGTCCGGGAAGTCGGCCCGCGCGTGGGCGCCGCGGCTCTCCTCCCGGAACAGCGCGCACCGCGCCACCAGGCGGGCGAGCGGGTGGGGGTCGCCCAGGAGCGGGCGCAGGCCGGCGGCGTCGCGCTCCAGGCCCGCGTGGCGCCACATCGCCTTGCGGGTCTCGCGCGTGGGGGGCGGGGCGACGGGCTCCGCGGGCGCGGGTTGGTCGGGTGGGTGCGTCTCGGGCTCGTCGAGTGCGTTCAGGGCGGCACGGCGGCCGAACACGAAGCACTCCGAGAGCGAGTTGGAGGCCAGCCGGTTGGCGCCGTGCAGGCCCGTGCAGGCGCACTCGCCGACCGCGTACAGCCCCGCGACACCGGAGCGCCCGTCGAGGTCCGTGACGATCCCGCCCATGGCGTAGTGGCTCGCCGGCGCCACCGGCACGAGCTCCGTGGCGGGGTCCAGCCCGGCCTCGCGCAGGGCGCCGACGACGTTCGGGAAGCGGGCCGGGTCGATGCGCCGCATGTCGAGGCTGACCGCGGTGGCGTCCTGCTCGCGCAGAGTGCGGAAGATCGCGCGGGCGACGGCGTCGCGCGGCGCGAGCTCGTCCACGAAACGCTCGCCGCGCGGGTCGAGCAGCGTCGCCCCCTCGCCGCGGACCGCCTCGGAGATCAGGAAGCCGTCGCGGCCCTTGATCCCGACCACCGCGGTGGGGTGGAACTGGGCGAACTCGAGGTCGGCGAGGGCGGCTCCGGCGGCGCGCGCGAGCATCAGGCCGGAGCCGAACGAGCCGGGCGGGTTGGTGGTGCGCGACCACAGCGCCGCGGCGCCGCCGGTCGCGAGGATCACACCGCGCGCGGCCAGTCTCCGGTCGTCCTGGAGGGTCACCCCGGCCACGCGGCCTTCGTGTGTGACGAGGGCGGCGGCGCGGGCTCCCTCGAGCACGTCGATGGCCGGGTGCTCGGCGACGTCCGCCGACAGCTGGCGCAGGATCCGCCTCCCGGTGGCGCTGCCGCCGGCGTGCAC
>JBOGYU010000373.1:0-4936 GCA_050696935.1 Solirubrobacteraceae bacterium
CTCCATGTCCCTCCGGAGCACGCCGAGCGCGCGGCCGCCGCGCTCGCCGGCGCTCGCGCGGTCGCCACCGTGCGCGTCGATGGCCGCCCCGGCTGGCTGACGGTGGTGCTCGAGCCGCCGGGAGAGCGCCCAGACGATACGTCGCCGAACGAGGCCGTGCGTGCGGTCCTCGACGCAGGCGTGCCGCTGCTGTCCTTCGAGCTCGAGAGCGCGCGTCTGAGCGACGCCTTCCTCGCGATGACGGAGACCGCCTGAGATGGCCGCCGTCGAACACGTCGCGCGCCGGAGCGACGCACCCGCCTGGGCCGTCGTCCTCCAGCAGGAGCTCCGCGATCTCTGGGTGGGTGGGCGCGGCCTGCCGCTCGGCCTGGCCTTCAGCATCCTCCTGAGCGCGATGGCGTATCTCGCCGCGACCAGCGAGGAGTTCAACTTCCTCGAGCAACGCGAGTCGGTCAGCCTCGTCGTCCAGGTCGCGATCGCCGTCGGCGCGCTCCTCGCGCTCCTCGCCACCGCCGACGCGATCAGCGGCGAGCGCGAGCGCGGCACGCTGGAGAGCCTTCTCTTGACCCCCGTCTCCCGACGCGCGCTCGTGAGCGGCAAGCTGATCGCGGCGCTCTCGCTCTGGCTGGCGGCATTCGCGATCACCGTGCCGTACGTCTGGTTCCTCGGTCGCGGGCTCGACATCGTCGGCGACGCGCTCGTGACCGGGCTCGTGGTGGGGACGCTCCTGGCGGTCTTCCTCGGCTCGCTCGGGCTCGTGGTCAGCGTCTTCGCCGACTCGAATCGCGTCAGCCTCTCCGTGAGCCTGTTCGTGCTGCTCGCCCTCTTCGCGCCCACCCAGCTGCCCGGAAGCGTCCAGCAAGGATGGGCCGGGGATCTGCTCCTGCGCCTGAACCCGGTCACCGCCGGCGAGCAGTTCGTGGGCAAGATCCTCGTCAGCGGCCATGCCTGGAGCGAGGACATCTCCTGGCTTGTCTCTCCAATCGCCGCGGCCGTCCTGTTCGCAGCCGCCGCGCCGCTTGTGGGCGCGCGCTTCGTCCGGCTCTTCGGGGGCATCCGGGGATGAGCCGGCGCCGTGCTGCCGGTGCGGTTCTCGTGGCGCTGGTCGCCGCCTTGCCGACGCCCGGCCCCGCGCGCGCCGCCGACGCGGCGGCGGGTCTCTCGGTGACGGTCGACCGTGCTCGGATCTCGACGGAGCTCGGCCACGAGTTCGGGTTCCGGTCGACGATCACCAACCGCGGGGCGACGACCGCCGGCGGCCTGATCGCCCACCTCAACGTCCTCAGCCTCCGCGATGGCGTCTACGTGGATCCCGAGGATTGGTCCGCTCAGCGCACCTACTACCTCGGGCCGATCGCCCCGGGCGCGTCCACCACCGTCACGTGGCGAATGCAGGCCGTCAACGGCGGGAGCTTCGGCGTCTACGTCGCCGTCCTGCCCGGGAGCGGCATCGCGCGCCCGCCGACGACGGGGTCGACGATCCGCGTCGCCGTCGCCGAGCGGAGGACGCTGAACTCCGGAGGCATACTCCCGCTCGCGCTGGGCGTTCCAGCCCTCCTCGGGCTGCTGACCGTCGGCTCGAGGCTCCGCCGGCGCGGGTAGACGGCGCTTCCGGCGAGACGAGCGGCGCGGCCGCGAGGGCTCTCATGTTCCTCTCACGTGCTCGTTGCTACGTTCGCCGCGACAGCCGAGCAAAGGAGACGGAAATATGCGTTCACGCGCGATCAAGATCGGCGCGGCCGTCGTTCTCGCCGCCCTCGCCGGCGGCGGGGTCGCCTGGGCGACGGCGGGCGACGAGCGCGACGAGTCGGTGACCGGCACCGCCGCCGAGCGGGCGCGCGCTGCCGCGCTCGCCCACACGGGAGCAGGACAAGTCACCGGCGTCGAGCGCGATTCCGATGGCGGCGCGGCCTGGGAGGTCGAAGTGGTGCGTTCGGACGGATCGACGAGCGAGGTGGTGCTGGACGAGCGCTACGGCGTGGTCGGCGTGGAGCGCGATGACGAGAACGCCGACGACGGGGCGGGGGACGCCGAGAGCGACGACGACGAGGCCGGGGAGTAGCCGCGAGGCTCGCAGGCCGAAACGCAGTGGCGGTCGCCGGCCGGCTCGCCCTCGTGGTCGGCCTGCTGGCCCTCGTCCCATCGGCATGCGGCGACGACGGCAGCGGCGACGGCGGGCGGGCTGGCGAAGCGCGCCAACCGGTCGATCCTGCGCGCTTCTCGCAGACGGTCGATCATCCGCTGGTTCCGCTCTCCTCGGTTCGATCACCGTGCTCGAAGGCCACGAGGGCGGCGCAGACATCCGGGTCGCATCGCGCGTCGTCGACGAGGCCGATCGCGTGGCGGGAGTCCCAGTCGCGGTCGTGGAGGTCAAGGACTACGAGCGCGGCCAGCTCGTCGAGCACACGCACGACTACTACGCCCAGCGCGACGACGGGAGCGTCTGGTACCTCGGGGAGCGGATCAACGATTACCAGGACGGCAAGATCGTGGGCCACAAGGGCCAGTGGCTCGCCGGGCGCGGGAACGCGAAGCCGGGCCTCTTCATGCCCGCCGACCCGAAGGTCGGCGAGGACTTCCAGCAGGAGCGGGCGCCGGGCGTCGCGGAGGACCGCTCGACCGTCGTCGCCCTCGGCGTCGACGTGCGGACGCCGGCCGGAAGCTTCTCGGACTGCATCAAGACCAAGGACTTCGCGCCGCTCGACGACGTCACCGAGTTCAAGTTCTACTGCCCCGGCGTGGGCCTCGTGCGCGAGGATCTGCCCGACGGCCGGCTGGATCTCGTGCGCTACCGCTGAGGACCGCAGGCTCGTTCAACGCCGCCGGATCGGCGCGTAGTCGGCCATCAGCTTGCGCTCGCTGCCCTTCAGCTGGACGTCGTGGCGGTGCAGCAGCTCGATCAGCCCTGCGGCGTGCAGGGCCGCAGCCCCGGGCGGCCCTTGGCAAGCAGACCGGCGGAGATCGGCGTCAGCCCGTCGACGTCCTTGACCGCGGTGACCGGCGGCGCGGCGATCGTCGGCCGCTTCGAGGGCGACGGCGTTTATCGCCGCCGGCTCCTCGTGGTCATCCGGAGCATGCTCGAGCCCGCCCGCACGACCGTCCGGCCGCAGCGCCCCGTCGCCGTCGCGGCGCGGTTCGATCCCGCGACGGGAGCGTGGTCGGTAGGGAGCGGACGCGGCGAGCCCGTCGAGCTGTCCCTGCCAGCGGGAGGCGCCACGCTGCTGGAGCTGGAGCGGCGGCGGCCCTAAGCGAACGGCTTGCCCTGGCGCGCGCGGCGGGAGAGGAAGCCTGACAGCCAGAGCCCGAGCCCGCCGAAAGAAGGGCACGGCACCAAGGAAGGCGATCGCCATGCCGATGCGGTCGGCCGTGCCGTCCGTGAAGAGGAGCAGGGCGAGCCGACCGCCGCCATGATCGCGCCGATCAGCATCAGCTTCGCGCCGGGGCGAGCTGGGCGGCGCCGCGTTCGCGTGGTGGTGAGGCCATGCGCCGAGCCTTCTCCGTCGGCGCGCGCCGTACTCACGCGGTGGCGCGGCGGCGGGCGAGCGCGCGGGCGAGCACGGCAAGCGTCAGCGCGCAGACGCCTGCCAGGATCAGGTAGGGGACGCGGTCGTCGGTCAGGTCGGCCAGCCGCGCGCTCCCCGCCGCGCCGGTGGTCTGGCCCGTCGCCCAGGCGATGTTCACGAGTGCGAACGCGAAACCCTGGGCGATGCCGAAGGCCTCGGCGCCGTCGCTCAGCATCGCCATCGCGGGCGTGTAGAGGATGCCGATGGCGGGCGCGGCGAGCACGATCAGGGCGGCGAGGAGCCAGGCCGAGTCGGGCCACGGGAGCAGCAGCATCGCGGTGCCACCGCCCGCGACGCCGAGCACGCTGGGGATCAGGCGCCCGCGCCGGTCCGACAGCCGGCCGATCAGCGGGGCCGCCATGGCCTCCAGCGCGGCGGCGACAAGGAACGCGGCCGCGATCGCCGCCGCCGTCGCGCCCAGCTCGTCGAGCCGCAGCGCGCCCAGCACGCTGACCGTGCCGAACAGCACGCCGGGGAGCGCGGTCAGCCACATCCCGGCGGCGACGCGCCGGTCGGCGACCGCGGCGAGCAGCGTGCGCAGGCGCGCGTCCGCACAGTGGTCCGCGCTGGGCATGCGGAGAGCCCACACCATCAGGCCGGCGCCTGCGACCGCCACCCCGCCGAAGATCGCCTCTTGGCCGGCCGCCTCGGCCGCCCCTCCCAGCACCGGCCCGAACAGCGAGCCGGCGACCGCAGCGGCGAGCGCGGTGCCGATCAGCTCGCCGCGGCGGGACCGGGGCGACGCCTCGATCAGCCACCCGAGCGCGCCGGCCCACGACGCCGCGCCGCCGACGCCCTGCGCGAACCGCGCGACGTCCAGCACGACCACGCTGTCCGCGAAGGCGAACGCGATGCTGGCTGCGACCAGCAGCCCGAGCCCCATCAGCACCGTCGGCCGCACCCCGGCGCGCGCGGCGAGCCACCCGCCGGGGAGGGCTCCCACGAACGTCCCGGCCGCGTACGCCCCCGCGAGCACGCCGGCGGCGGTCTTCGAGAGCCCGAACCGGTCGCTCAGCTCGGGCAGCAGCGGCACGATCGCCGCATAGAACATCGTGTCCACGAACACGACGACGCAGACGAAGGCGAGCAGGCGGCGCATGGCCGCCCCGATGCTAGAGCGACGCCCCAGCCGGTCAGCGCCGCCGGATGGGCGCGTAGTCGGCCATCAGCTTGCGCTCGCTGCCGTCGCTCGCGAAGCGGACGACGACGATGCCGCCGGACTCGGTGCCGGTCACGACGCCGTCGCCGAAGGCGGCGTGGACGACGTCGTCGCCCATGTGGAAGACCTGGCCGCCCGGGTCGCCGCCCGCCGCCTCCGCGGACGCCGCCGCCGCGCCCGACCAGGAGGCGATGCGGCCGGTCGGCAGGCCAGC
>JBOGYU010000374.1:0-4933 GCA_050696935.1 Solirubrobacteraceae bacterium
GTCTCGGCCTCGGCCGAGACGATCGCCGTGCGTGGCGAGACGGCGGCCGGGGAGGTGGCGCTGCACGAGCTCGCGCCGTACGAGGACGCCGGCGCGCGCGGCGAGCCGCTGGCGTCGGCGCGGCCGGGCGCGGACGGCTCGTACGCGTTCGAGGTCCCGCGCTTCGCGGCGGGCCGCGACCGCGTGTTCTCGAAGTTTCTCGTCACGGAGGAGGATGGGGAGCCGGCCGGGCCCGCGCGCTGGGTGACCGACCTGCCCGCCGAGCGCGACTTCGCGTTCCCGCAGCCGCCCACCAAGAAGGGGCTGCAGGTGCAGATGACCGACGACGCCGAGGAGCTGGGGATCGGCCACGCCGGCATCAACCTCGCGCTGGACCAGTACCTCTACGAGACGGAGGTCCCGGGCGACACGATCACGTTCGAGTCCGGCGGCCGCGAGTTCCACTTCAGCGCGGGTGCCGTCCACGCGCTCGACCGGCGGATCGAGTCGCTGTCCGACAACGGCGTGCTCGTCGACCTGATCCTGATCCTCTACGACAACCCGCGGCCGAACTCGCCCAACGACGTGCTGATCCATCCCGACGCGGCGCGCGGCGAGGGGACGGTGTACGCGTTCAACACCGCGACCGCCGAGGGCGTCGCGTACTTCACGGCGGCGATGGAGTTCTTCACGCGCCGCTACACCCGCCCCGACGAGCGCTTCGGCCGCGCGGTCGGCTTCATCGTCGGCAACGAGGTCGATGCGCAGTGGGTCTGGCAGAACATGGGGGAGAAGACGGTCGAGGCGTTCATGGAGGAGTACGCGCGCACGGTGCGGCTCACTTGGCTTGCGGCGCGCAAGGCCTATGCGCACGCCCGCGTCTACATCTCGCTCACGCACTTCTGGAACCGCGCGTTCGCCGACCAGCCGCTGCGCTACTACCCGGGCCGGCGCGTCGTCGCGGAGATGGACGCGATCGCCGACCGCGGCGGCGACTTCCCGTGGCACCTCGCCCACCACCCGTACCCGGAGGACCTCTTCGACCCGGCGTACTGGAACGACACGAGCGCGATCGACTCGTTCGACTCGCCGCGCATCACGTTCAAGAACCTCGACGTCCTGACGCGCTACTTCGGGCGACCGGAGCTGGCGTTCGACGGCGAGCGCCGGCGGATCATCCTGTCCGAGCAGGGCTTTCACACGCCGTCGTACTCCGCGCGCGACCAGGACCTGCAGGCGGCCGCGTACGCCCTCGCCTACTACAAGGTCCGGTTCCTGGATGGGATCGACGCGTTCATTCTTCACCGGCACGTCGACCACAAGCTCGAGGGCGGCCTGCGGCTCGGCCTGTGGACCTGGGACGACGAGCGCCCCGAGCCGTCGTCGCCGGGAGCGCGCAAGCGCGCCTACGAGGTCTTCCAGGCGATCGACACCGCGCGCTCGCTCGAGGTGACCGAGTTCGCGAAGGCGATCGTCGGCATCGACGACTGGGCGGAGAAGGTGCCCGGCTTCGACCCGCATGCGCTTGCCGACCGCGACGCGCCCACGCTGGTCGGGACCCGCTTCGTGCGTGACGCCCTGGACGCGCGGGCCGTGGCGCCGTTCGAGCGCTGGGAGCCCGCCGACAACGCGCGCACGGCGGATCCCGAGGACGGGTCGCTGCTGGTCGCGTTCGACGCGCTCGGCAAGCTCTGGCGCGGCGCCGACGTCCGGCCGGCCGCCCCGATCGACGCGCGCGGGCGCCCGCACCTGAGCGTGGCGCTCGCCCTGCCGGACGCCGATCCCCAGCAGCCCTACGAGGCGAAGGTCAAGGTCTACGACGGCCGCTCCGTCGCCGAGGGCGTCGCCGCGCTGGAGCCCGCGGACGGGATCAACCGCAGCGCGCTCGACCTGCGCGGCTGGCCGGGGCTCGACTCGGTCGACCGCGTGAAGGTCTGGGTGCGCCGCGTCGGCAACGAGGACTGGCGCGGCTCGCTCCGCCTGGAGGACGTCGCGTTCGCCGAGCGGGTCGTCCCCGCCGCCGGCCACGCGAACCTGCGGCTCGAGGCTTCCGCGATGCGGCTGCACCCCGGCGAGGAGCTCTCGATCGCGGTCACGAACCTGGATGCGCAGACGCTGCGCGGCGAGATCGAGCTCGAGCCGAGCGAGTCGCTGCGGGTCGCGCCGGCGGTGCTCGACGTCGGCGGCCTGGCGACGGGGGAGAGCCGCCGCTTCGCGGTCCGCATCGAGGCGGTCACCGGCACCGAGCCGCGGCTACGTGCGACCTACCGCGCCACCACCTTCGAGCGAGCGGTCCGGCTGCTCGCCGATCCGACCGGGGAAGCCGATCTGCCCCCGGGCGTCCGCGTGCTCTACAACTTCGAGGGCAGCACGCAGGGGTGGCGCGCGGGCGCCAACGTCGCCTCCGTCTCGAGCGAGCCGACCTTCCTCAACGCGCCGCGCCGGCCACGGCTCGGTGAATACGTGCTCGCCGCGGCCGGCGAGGACGTGCCGGCCGATGCCTGGCGGACGGTCGCCGTCGAGCCGCCGGGCGGCATCGACCTCAGCGGCGCCGCCCCGTTCTTCGTGCATGTCAACGGCTATGGCGGCGTGCCCGGGGCGACGTACGAGGCGCGGGTCGAGCTGACCTCGGCGGCGGGCGACGTGCTCACGCGGACCGTCCCGGTGTCCGCGGACGCGTGGAACCGGGTCGAGGTCGCGACGGCCGGCTGGCCCGGCGCCGCGGACGTGGTCCGCATCGCGGTCTCCTACCGCGCGGCCGGCAGCGACATGATCTGGAGATCGCAGTTCCAGGTCGACTTCGTGGGCTACGAGACCGGCGGTTGACAGCGGATGTTCGACCGAACGCAAAGCTCACGTGTGGTAGACCGGGCAGATGTCGCCGACCAGACGGAAACGCACATGACGCCGACTACGGTGCTGCCGGACGAGCGCCGCCGCCTGATCGCCGAGGAGCTCAAGGAGCACGGCAGCGTCTCGGTCACCGCGCTCGGCCGGCGGTTCGGGATCTCGCCGATGACCGCACGCCGCGACCTGGCCGAGCTCGAGCGCCAGGGCGTCGTCCGCCGGACGCACGGCGGCGCGGTGCTGCCCGGGCCGTCGAGCCACGAGGACGCGTTCCTGCAGCGGCTCGAGGTCGAGGTGGCGGCGAAGGAGCGCCTCGCGGTCGCCGCGGTCGCGCTGATCGCGGCGGGCGAGGCCGTGTTCATCGACTCGTCGACCACCGGCTACTACGCGGCGCGCCGGATCGTGCGCGAGAAGCTGCGCTGCACGGTGCTGACCAACTCCGTGCCGGTGATGGACCTGATCTCGGGGTCCGAGAGCCCGCAGGTCGAGCTGATCGGCATCGGCGGCGCGCTGCGCGCGCTGACGCGCTCGTTCGTCGGCCCGCAGGCAGTGCGCGCCGTCGAGTCGCACTTCGCCGACAAGACGCTCCTGTCGGTCCGGGGTGTCACCGCGGGCGGCCACCTCACGGACCCGGACGCGCTCGAGGCGGAGGTCAAGCGGGCGATGATCCGCCACGCCCGGGCGCCGCTGCTGCTCGTCGACGGCTCCAAGTTCGACCGGCCGGCGCTCAACGCGATCGTGCCGGTGACCGAGGTCGCCCGCGTGGTGGCGGCCGACGTCCCCGCGCCGGCGCTGTCGGCGCTCGGGCGGCTCGGCGTGGCGGTCGACAGGGCCTGAGCCGCCGCCGCCGTCACGGCAGCGGCGACGCCCAGACGTCGGCGATCGACGGGTCATAGTCCGCCCCGACGTCCTGGTAGCGGACGCGGACGACGCCGTCGGCCGTGAGCTCGGGCTCGTCGACGACGAACTGGAAGCTCAGCGACCCGGGGCCGCCGTCGCTGCGCCGGTGCGCCCGCTCGAGCACGCGCACGCCGTCGACCAGCACGTCGTAGGTCTTCAGCTGCGCCTGGTCGTACGTCTCCACCGATCGCAGCACGAACGGCTCGCCGGCCGGCACGTGCAGGTCGAGCTCGAACCAGCCGCCGGGCGCCGCCGCGTTCGTGTAGCGGCGGGTCAGGCCCGCCTCGACGCTCGTGCCGGACGCGGGCGACGCGGTCAGCCCGTGGCTGCGCTCGGACTCCGCGTCGCCGAGGTCGACGTGGTCGTGCACCACCGCCGGCGGGTTCGTGAACACCACGCTCAGCGACGCGGTGCCCTGCTCGCCGCCGGTCGACGCGGTCACGGCCGCGGCGCCCTCCGTCACCGACAGCGGGACCTCGACCGGCGTCTCCACCGCCAGCTCGCCGCCCGCGGGCAGCTCGTACGGGGTGGGGTCCGGCACCGTCCAGCCGGCGGGCAGCTCGAGCGCGACCTCGCCGGAGCGGGCCGCGTCCGTCCGGTTGCGCAGCACGGTCCGGACCGTGGCCTCGCCGCCCGGGCCCACTTCGGCGGGAGCGACCTCGACCGCGGACAGCGCGACCGCGGGCAGCACGTCGACGGCCGCCGACACCGGCAGCGTCGCCGTCCCGCTCTCGTACCGGTAGCCGATCGTGCCGGTCAGCTCGCTCGTCCCGGCCTCCGCGTCCACGGGGATCCGCACGCCGTACTCGTGGGCGACCGAGCCGCCCGGCGCGACCGAGGACGCGTGCGGCCCGGCGGGCTCGACCGTCCAGCCGGCGGGCGCTCGCAGCGACGACCGCAGCCCGTCGAGCCGGTGGTCGCCGTCGTTGGCGAGCACGACGCGAACGCGCAGCTCGTCGCCGGGCAGGTGCTCGCCGGGCGGCGGCTCGAGCGCCGCCGAGGCGCCCAGCAGCAGGGCCGAGGCCGCCGACAGGTGGCGTTCGACGCGCGCCAGCGTCGCGGCCTGCGCGGCGTCGAGCCGGCCCTCGAGGCCGGCCGCCGTCTCCAGCGCGCGGTGCACGGCGGAGGCGGCGTCGGCCGGCCGGTCGTGCCGGTACGAGCGCCACGCGCGCGCGATCGAGCGCCCGATGTCCGCCGCCGCGCGCCG
>JBOGYU010000375.1:0-4925 GCA_050696935.1 Solirubrobacteraceae bacterium
ATCGAGCGCAGCGGCGACGCCTCCGAGCGGCTGCCCGCGCCGACGTCGCGCGACGAGGTCGGGGAGCTGGCGGGGACCCTGAACGCGATGCTGGCGTCGCTCGAGCGCGCCCGCGAGGCCGAGCAGCGGTTCGTCGGCGACGCCTCGCACGAGCTGCGCACGCCGCTGACGGCGCTGCGCGGCAACATCGCGTACGTCGCCCGGCACGGGCCCGATTCGGACGCGCTCGCGGACATCGAGGCCGACGCGGCCCGCCTGAGCGGTCTGCTCGACGACCTGCTCGCGCTCGCCCGCGAGGACGCCGCGGCGCCGGTCCGCGGCGAGCCGGTCGACCTGGTCGAGATCGCGCGGGAGGCCGCGGCGGCCGACGAGAACGCGGTGGTCGAGGCGGCGGACGAGCCGGTGCTCGTCCGCGCCGAGCGGCCCGCGCTCGAGCGCGCCGTGGGGAACCTCGTCCGCAACGGCCGCAGGCACGGCCCGCCGGACGGGCGGATCACGATCGCGGTCGACGGCGCCCGGATCTCCGTCACCGACGAGGGCCCGGGCCTCACGCCCGCAGAGGCCGCCCGCGCGTTCGAGCGCTTCTGGCGCGGCCCCGCCGCCAGCGGTGAGGGCTCCGGCCTCGGCCTGGCGATCGTCCGCGCGATCGCCGAGCGCCACGGCGGCCGCGTCGAGGTCCGCGGCTCGCGCTTCACGATCGAGTTGCCGGCTCTCACGGATCTCTCAGAGGCCGGGCGTACAACCTCGTCATCCTCCCCTGAAGACGAAGGACCCTCCCCGTGAGACGACTCCGAACCGCATCCACGCGCCGCCTGTACGCGATCGTCGCCGCCGTGGCCGCCCTCGCGGCCGGCGGCGGGATCGCGCAGGCCGCGCTGTCGGGCTCCAATGACACTCCGCCGCCCAAGCCGCTCGACCGCGCCGTGCACGACGCGCTGACCGCCCCGGACGTCCAGGGCGTCACCGCGCGGATCGAGTTCACGAACGACCTGCTCCCCGCCGGCTCGCTCCCCGAGGGCGCCGTCTCCCCGCTGGCCGCCGGCGCCGAGGGGCGCCTGTGGATGAGCGGCGAGCGGTTCCGGCTCGAGCTGCAGTCCGACGCCGGCGACGCCCAGGTCACCTCCGACGGCGAGCGCCTGAGCGTCTACGACTCCTCCTCGAACGTGGTCTACGTGCTGGCGCTCCCCGACGAGGAGCCGCGTGCCGACCGGCCACTCTCGCTCGAGGGCGTGAGCGGCGCCCTCGACCGGCTCGCCCGGTTCTGGACCCTCTCCGGCGCCCAGCCGACGAACACCGCCGACCGCCCCAGCTACACGCTGCGAATCGCCCCGAAGGACGACGGCGGCCTGCTCGGCGCCGCCGAGCTGGCGTGGGACGCCGCCAACGGCGTGCCCCTGCGCGCCGGCGTGTACGCCCAGGGCCAGGCCGCCCCGGTGCTCGAGATCGAGGTCACCGAGGTCGACTTCGGGCCCGTCGCCGACGCCGATCTCGCCGCCCGGCCCCCGGCCGGTGCGAACGTCGTCGAGGTCGACCCGGTCGTCCACGCCGACGGCGAGCCGACCCGCGTCCGCGGCGTCGAGGCCGTGCAAGAGCGCCTGGACTTCCCGCTCGCGGCGCCGGCCGAGCTGGCCGGACTGCCGCGCCAGGATGTCCGCCTGATCGAGGCCGGCGGCCGCTACGGCGCGGTCAGCGTCTACGGCGAGGGCATGGGCGCGATCGTCGTGCTCCAGCGCGAGGCTTCGGGCGAGGAGCCCGACGTGGAGCTGCCGCAGGTCAACATCGACGGCGCCACCGGCATCGAGCTCGCCACCGCGCTCGGGACGCTCGTGACGTTCGATCGCGACGGCGTGTCCTACACCGTCGCCGGCTCAGTGCCGCCGATCGCCGCCGAGAACGCCGCCAGGGAGCTCCGGTGACCGAGCCGATCGAGGCGCGCGGGCTGGTCAAGCGGTACGGCCGGATCACGGCGGTCGACCACGTCGACCTGACGGTCCGCGCCGGCGACGTCTACGGCTACCTCGGCCCCAACGGCGCCGGCAAGACCACCTCGCTGCGCATGCTCCTCGGGCTGATCCGGCCCGACGAGGGCAGCGCGCGGCTGTTCGGGCGCGACCCCGTCGTGGAGGGGGCGCGCGCGCTGGACGGGGTCGCCGGCTTCGTGGAGGCGCCGCGCTTCTACCCGTACCTGACAGGCCGGCGCAACCTGGAGCTGGTCGCGGCGCTGGACGGCGACGGGGCGGCGGCGCGGATCGACGAGGCGCTCGACACGGTCGACCTCGCCGACCGCGCGCGCGACCGCGTGGGCGGCTACTCGCACGGCATGCGCCAGCGCCTCGGGATCGCCGGGGCGCTGCTGCGCGCACCGCGGCTCCTGCTCGTGGACGAGCCGACCACCGGCCTGGATCCCGCCGGCATGCGCGACATGCGGACGCTGATCCGGCGGCTGGCCGATCAGGGCATGACCGTGCTCCTCTCCTCCCACCTGATGGCGGAGGTCGAGGAGCTGTGCGACCGCGTCGCGATCGTGAGCTCCGGGCGCGTCGTCTACGAGGGCGCGCTGGCGGAGCTGATCGCGACGGCCGCCGGCCGCTACGAGCTGCGGACGACCGACGACGTGCAGGCGGCCGAGATCGCGGCGCGCCGGCCGGGCATCTCCGGCATGGAGCGCCGCGAGCGCGGGCTGGCGTTCGGCGGCGACGAGCGCGCGGCAGCGGAGCTGTCGATCGCGCTCGCCGAGGCGGGCATCGGCATCACCGCCCTCGTGCCGCGCACGGCGACGCTGGAGGAGCTGTTCCTCCGCATGACCGAGAGCGAGCCGCCGTCCGTGAACGGCCGCGTGACGGAGGAGGTGGTCGCCCGGATGACTCATCGCGACCCCCGATCGGCGAGCCTGGATGGCGAGCGGGGGTCCGCCCGGACGACTCACCGCGACCCCCGATCGGCGAGCCTGGATGGCGAGCGGGGGTCCGCGTGAGTGCGATCGCCGTCCCGCTCAGGCGCCCCGGCACCGGCACCGTCTACCGCTGGGAGCTCCGCAAGCTGCTCGCCCAGAAGCGGACATACATCGGGATCGGGGCCGCGATCGCGGTGCCGCTGATCTTCATCGTCGCGCTGGCGGCCGACACCAGCGGCGGCCCCGACGGCATCCCGTTCGGGCGCTACGTGCGCGAGACCGGCCTGGCGATCCCGCTCGTCGGCCTCGTGTTCGGCTCGATCTGGCTGCTGCCGCTGGTCACCGCGCTCGTGGCGGGCGACATCGTGTCGGCCGAGGAGCACAACGGGACGCTGAAGACGATCCTCACGCGCTCGGTCGAGCGCTGGCAGGTGTTCGCCGGCAAGCTGCTGGCGGCGCTGACCTACGCGCTCGCGATCCTGGTGGTCTACGTCGGGGTCGGGTTGGTGGTCGGCGGCCTGGTCTGGGGCTTCGACCCGCTGACGACGCTGTCCGGGACCACCGTCGGCGTCGGCCGCGCGCTGGTCCTGACGGCCGCGGGCACGCTCGCGTACTTCATCCCGATGGCGGCGATCGCGGCGATCGCGGTCCTGCTCTCCACCGTCACGCGCAACTCGGCCGCGGCCGTGGTCGGTACGCTCATGGTCTCCATAATCCTGCAGCTGCTCGGCTCCATCTCCGCGCTCGAGTGGCTCGACCCGTACCTGCTCTCGACCCAGTTCAACGCCTGGCAGGGACTCCTGCGCGAGCCGGCGGATTGGGACCCGATCGTCCGCTCGGCGTGGGTGACGGCGCTGTACGGGCTGCCGGCGGCCGGCGCGGCCTTCGCGGTGTTCGTGCGCCGGGACGTGACGGGCGGCTAGGGTGGCCCGATGGAGGGCATCTCGCTCGAGGAGCTGCAGCTCGCGGCGCGCAACCACGGCATGCCGCTGGAGGCCCTGAGGCACGAGATCACGCCGCAGGGCCTGCACTACCTGCTTGTCCACTACGACATCCCGGTGGTCGATCCCGCCGCGTGGCGCCTGCGGGTGGGAGCGCTCGAGCTGTCGCTCGACGACCTGCGCGCGCGCGAGGCGGTCACCGTTGCGGTCACGATGGAGTGCGCCGGCAACGGCCGGGCGGCGCTGGAGCCGCGCCCGATCAGCCAGCCGTGGCTGGTCGAGGCGGTGGGGACCGCGGAGTGGACGGGCACGCCGCTGGCGCCGCTGCTGCGTGATATCGGGATGCCGGACGGGACGGTCGACGTCGTGTTCACCGGGCTCGACCGCGGCGTCGAGGGCGGGGTCGAGCAGCTCTACCGGCGCAGCCTCTCGGTCGCGGACGCGATGGGCGACGACGTGCTGCTCGCCTACGCGATGAACGGCGCCCCGCTCCCACCCCAGCACGGCTTCCCGCTGCGCCTCGTGGTTCCCGGCTGGTACGGGATGACGAGCGTGAAGTGGCTGCGCTCCATCGAGTTCAGCGCGGAGCCGTTCGCGGGCTACCAGCAGGCGACGTCCTACCGCTTCCGGCAGGACCCCGACGAGGAGGGGACGCCGGTGACGCGGATCGAGCCGCGCTCGCTGATGGTGCCGCCCGGCATCCCGGACTTCCTCACCCGCCGGCGGTTCCTGGCGCCGGGGGTCGTTCGCCTGGAGGGCCGCGCGTGGTCGGGTTGGGGGCCGATCGCGCTCGTCGAGGTCAGCGCTGACGGCGGCGCGAGCTGGGCGCCGGCGTCGGTCGGCGAGCCGCCGGGCCCGGGGGCATGGACGCCCTGGTGGTTCGAGTGGGACGCGGGCGTCGGCGAGCAGGAGCTGTGCGTCCGCGCGCACGACGTCACGGGCCGCCGCCAGCCCGACGAGCCGCCCTGGAACGTCGGGGGCTACGCCAACAACGCGATCCAGCGCGTGCCGGTCACCGTCGGTTAGCACGTGCGGTCGCCGGCGCCGGCCGATGCTCAGCCGGCGTCGCGGTGCGAGGACGAGCCCTGGCC
>JBOGYU010000376.1:0-4914 GCA_050696935.1 Solirubrobacteraceae bacterium
CCTGAGCGTCCACGGCCTCGCCCGGCACCTCGGCGTCGGCGGCCGCGGCCGCTTCGGCGGCGGGATCGTGGAGCAGGCCCGTCTGGACGATCTCCTCCGGCCCGGCGTAGCGGCGCTCGCGGACCCGGGCGCGCTTGCCCACCCGGCCGCGCAGGTAGTAGAGCTTGGCGCGCCGGACGTCGCCGCGGGCGGCGACCTCGATCTTCTCGATCTTCGGGGAGTGCACCGGGAACGTGCGCTCGACGCCGACGCCGAACGAGTTCTTGCGGACGGTGAAGGTCTCCCGCACGCCCTCGCCCTGGCGCTTGATCACCACGCCCTCGAAGACCTGGGTGCGCCGGCGGGTGCCCTCGACGACCTGGAAGTGGACGCGGACGCGGTCGCCCGCCGAAAAGCGCGGGATGCGGCGGAGCTGCTGGCGCTCGAGGCTCTCGATGACGGTGCTCATGGCAAAGAAAGACCGCGGCGCCAGACGGGGGAAAAGGCGGCGGCACGCGGGCGAGTCATGGTAGCGAACGGCGGCGGCTCTGCTCCCGGCGCCATTCCCGGATCCGCTCGTGGTGGCCGGAGAGGAGCACGGCCGGCACCGTCCAGCCGCGCCACTCGGCCGGCCGCGTGTAGTGCGGGTACTCCAGCCCGCCCTCCAAGGCAACAGAGAACGACTCCTCCAGGGCCGACTCGTCCTTGCCCAGCACGCCCGGCAGCTTGCGCAGCACCGCGTCGCACAGCACCATCGCCGCCAGCTCTCCGCCCGCGAGCACGTACCGCCCGATCGACACCTGGTCGGTGCAGAAGTGCTCGAGGATCCGCTCGTCGAACCCCTCGTAGCGCCCGCACAGCAGCGTCAGCGCCTCCTCGCCCGCAAGCTCCACCGCCAGCGCGTCGTCGAGCAGCCGCCCGCCCGGGACCAGCGCGATCACGCGCCGGCGCAGGCCCAGCAGCGCCGGATCGACCTCGTAGCGCGCCCGCAGCGCCGCCTCCATCACGTCCACCCGCAGCACCATCCCGGCCCCGCCGCCGAACGGCGTGTCGTCCACCTGCCCCCAGTTCAGCGGCGTCGACTCCCGCAGGTCCACGCACTCGACCGTGTGTCCCAGTGCGAGCGCGTTCGCCACGTGCCGCTGCTCCCGGAACCACGCGAACCACTGCGGGAAGAGCGTGAGGACGTCGACGTTCACGAGCCCACGAAGTCCATGTCGACGTCGATCCGCCGGGAGTCCACGTCGATCGACCGGATCGCGTCCCGCACCATCGGGATCAGCAGGTCGCCGACCTCGAGCGCCTCGCAGGACGGTAGGGCGACCATGCGCGACACCACGCCCACCGAGCGCGAGCCGTCGACGACGAGGCATCCCTCGAGATCGGCGGCCCAGAACTCCCCCTCGTCCAACGACCGGCCCTCGGGCAACGAGAGCGAAGCGCCGCGCAGCGCCTCGGCCTCTTCGCGCGAGGAGCAGCCGGCGAGGCGGACGATGGGCCGGTCGGCCGTGCCGGCGAGACGCTCGATCGTGCGAGGCTCGCCATCGACGAGGACCGGACCGGCGACGAGATCGCGCGGCCGCGTCACATGGAACGAGCCGTCCAGCCCGTGCGGACGGCCGACCCGCCCGACCTCACTCGACGATGTCGACGAGGACGCGCCGGTTGTCCTTGACCGCGGCGGCCTTGATGACCGTGCGGAGCGCCTGCGCGGTGCGTCCCCCGCGCCCGATGACCTTGCCGTAGTCATCGTCGGCGACCGACAGCTCGAGCACGAGCGTGCCGTCGTCCTCCTCGAACTCCTCCACCTCGACCTTCTCCGGCTCGTCGACCAGCGCACGCGCCAGGTAGACGAGCAGGTCGCGCACCTACCGAGCGATGCCCTGGGTCTTGAGCAGCTTGCGGACGCTCTCGCTCGGCTGGGCGCCGCGGTCGAGCCAGTGGCGGATCCGCTCCTCGTCCAGCACGATGGTCGATGGGTCGGTCTGCGCGTTGTAGCGCCCGACCGTCTCGATGAAGCGCCCGTCCCGGGGGGAGCGGCGATCGGCGACGACGACGCGCCACACGGGATCCTTCTTCCCGCCGACGCGGGTGAGTCGCATGCTCACTGCCATAACGGCGCGGCAGGATAGCGGAAGGGCTCACCGCTGACGCATCAACGCGCCGAGGTCGGGCATCCGGCCCGACTGCAGCCCGCGCATCATCTTCCGCATCTCGCCGAACTGCTTGACGAGCTGGTTGACCTGCTGCACCGTGGTCCCGCTCCCCTTCGCGATCCGCAGCCGCCGCGAGCCCTTGATCGCCTCCGGGTGGCGCCGCTCGTACGGCGTCATCGAGAGGATGATCGCCTCCACGCGGTCGAGCTCGCGGTCGTCGACCTGCATCTTGGAGAGCTGGTTGCCGGCGAGCCCGGGGATCATGCCCAGGATCGAGGTCAGCGGCCCCATCTTGCGGATCCGCTTGAGCTGGTCCAGAAAGTCCTCGAGCGTGAACTGGTTCTTGCGCAGCTTGCGCTCCAGCTCGCGTGCCTCGTCCTCCTCGACCGTCTGCTCGGCCTTCTCGATGAACGAGAGCACGTCGCCCATCCCGAGGATCCGCTGCGCCATCCGGCTGGGGTGGAAGCGCTCGAAGTCGCCGATCTTCTCGCCGGTGGAGGCGAACATGATCGGCTTGCCGGTGACGGCCTTGACCGACAGCGCGGCGCCGCCGCGGGCGTCGCCGTCGAGCTTGGAGAGCACCACGCCGTCGAACTGCGCGACCTCGGCGAACTGCTCGGCCACGTTGACCGCGTCCTGGCCGGTCATGGCGTCCACGACCAGGAGCACCGCATGCGGCCTGACGCGCTTCTTGATCCGCGCCAGCTCCTCCATCAGCGCCTGGTCGACGTGCAGGCGGCCGGAGGTGTCCACGATCAGCACGTCCTTGCCGTCGCGCGTGGCCTGCTCGAGCGCCCAGCCGGCGATGTCCACGGGGTCGCGGTCCGTGCCCTGCTCGTACACCGTGGCGCCCGCCTGCCCGCCCACCTTCACGAGCTGCTCGACCGCGGCGGGGCGGTAGACGTCGCACGCCGCCACCGCCACCGACGATGAGTGCTGCTCGCGCAGGTGCCGCGCCAGCTTGGCCGTGGCGGTCGTCTTGCCGGAGCCCTGGAGGCCGGCCATCAGCACGACGGTCGGCGGGCGCGGGGAGAACGTCAGGCCGGCCGACGCGCCGCCCATCAGCGCGGTCAGCTCCTCGTTGACGATCTTCACGACCTGCTGGCCGGGGTTGAGCTGGCGCGCGACCTCGGCGCCCAGGCAGCGCTCCTTCACCGTCGCCGTGAACTGCTTGACGACCTTGAAATTGACGTCCGCCTCCAGCAGCGCGAGCCGGATCTCGCGCATCGCCGCGTTGATGTCGTCCTCCGTCAGCGCGCCGCGCTGGCGAACCGCCGATAGCGTGCCCTGCAGCTTCTCTGACAGCGAATCGAACACTCGGTGAGACTCTAGACCGTGGAGCTCGACCTATTGGTCATCGGATCCGGCCCCAGCGGCCAGAAGGCGGCGATCCAGGCCGCCAAGCTCGGCAAGCGCGTGGCGGTGGCCGAGCGCCGCGACCGCCTCGGCGGCGTCTCCATCCACACCGGCACGATCCCGTCCAAGACGCTCCGCCAGGCGGTGCTCGAGTACCTCGCGCACCGGCCGCTCGACGTGCTGGACCCCGAGCACCTCGACGAGGCCGAGCGCCAGGCGCTGCGCGAGCTGATGGACCGCACCGCCCGCGTCGTGGCGGCCGAGACGGCCGTGGTGCGCGAGCAGTTCCGCCGCAACGGCGTGGGCCTCGTGCCGGGGGACGCGGTGTTCGAGGACCCCAACACCGTCCGCGTGGGCGACCGCGAGGTCGTGCGCGCCGGCCGGATCGTGATCGCGGTCGGCACCCGGCCGGCGCGGCCGGACTCGGTCCAGTTCGACGATCGCACGATCATCGACTCCGACGGGCTGCTGAAGCTCGACCACCGGGTTCCGCGATCGATGACGATCGTCGGCGCGGGCGTGATCGGCGTCGAGTACGCCTCGATGTTCGGCGCGCTCGGCACCAAGGTCACGGTCGTGGACAAGCGCGACCGCGTCCTGAGCTTCCTCGACGGCGAGATCGGCGAGGCCTTCCAGTACCTCCTGCGCCGGGGCAACGTGACCTTCCGCCTGCGCGAGAAGGTCACGGCGGTGGACGGCGGCGGGCGGGTCAGCCTTGCCTCCGGCAAGGAGATCGTGTCCGAGACCGTGCTCTACGCGGTCGGCCGGCAGGGCGACACCGAGCACGTGGCGCTCGAGAACGCGGGGCTGGAGGCCGACGAGCGCGGGCGGATCGTGGTCGACGGCGCGCACCGGACCAAGGTCCCTCACATCTTCGCGGTGGGCGACGTGGCGGGCGGCGGGCTCGCGGCGACCGCGATGGAGCAGGGCCGGCTCGCGGCGCTGCACGCGTTCGGCGAGCCGGTCGCCGAGCTGCCCCAGCTCGTGCCGACCGGCGTGTACGCGATCCCGGAGATCGGCATGGTCGGGCGCACGGAGGAGGAGCTGACCGACTCCGCGACGCCGTACGTGACCGGGGTCGCGCGCTGGCGGGAGCTGGCGCGGGGCCTGATGAGCGGGGACGAGGACGGGATGCTCAAGCTGCTCGTCTCCCCCACCGACCGCTCCCTGCTCGGGGTGCACGTGATCGGCACCGCCGCCACGGACCTGGTCCACATCGGCCAGGCGGTGATGGGCGGCGCGGCGACGATCGACTTCCTCGTCACCGCGGTCTTCAACTACCCGACGTTCGCCGAGTCCTACAAGGTGGCCGCGCTGGACGCGGCCAACCGGATCAGGGCAATGGCGTAGGCGGCGGCTCCGTCTGCGCGCTCGACGCCTCGCGGGCGGCCTCCCGCGCGGCGGCGGCCGCGGCCTCTGCGTC
>JBOGYU010000377.1:0-4902 GCA_050696935.1 Solirubrobacteraceae bacterium
GCTCGGAGGCCGCCCGGGCCGCCGCCTCGCGGTCGCCGAGCGCGAGCCGCGCCCGCGCGAGCAACTCGAGGCCGGGGACGCGCTCGGTGCGCTCCTCCGCCGGTCTCTGGCGCAGGTAGCGCTCGGCGAGATCGCCCGCCCGCTCGGCGTCTCCTCGGTCGAGGACGAGCGCGGCGCGGACGAGCGGCGACAGCGGGTGCCGCTCCGCATCTTCGAGGAGGCTCTCGGCCTCGCCGAGCCGGCCCTGGCGGCGGCGGAGCTCGGCCAGGCGTACCGTCGCGTCGGCGACTCTGTGCGGTGCGGCGGCCTCGAGCTCCCGCGCGGCGGCGTCAAGTTCGCTCTCCGCCTCGGCCCAGGCGCCGCGCCAGACCAGCACGTCGGCGTAGTGGGTCCGGCAGGTGGCGAACATCTGTCGGTCCGACCAGCGCTCGGCGATCTCCTTGACGCGCTCGCACCACTGACCGGCTCGGTCGAAGTCGCGCACCCGCTTGCAGGCGTAGATCAGGTAGCAGCAGACGTTGTGGATCGCAATCGGATCGGTTAGCTCGCCGGAGGTGGCCGCCGTCGTCGCCTCATCCAGTCGACGCATCCCTTCGGCCACCTCCCCCTGCGTTACGAGCGCCAGCCCGTCGAGGCCGAGGGCGAACATCTCGAGGTTCGTCTCACCCGCGTCGCCGGCGAGCGCCGCCGCCTCTGCGCAGAGCGTGCGCGCCCGGCCGGGGTCGTGCTCGATGAGCAGCGCCAGATGTCCCTCCTGCAGGGCGACGAGTGCGCCCTCCGCGCCCGGCTCGAGTCCCTCGAGCAGCCGCCGGGCGCGCTCGAGCCAGCCGCTCGTGATCGCCGGGTCGCCGCGGAAGTTGTAGGCGGCAACGGCGAGGAAGAAGGCCATCCGGGCTGCGTCGCGCGCCGCTCCGCGCTGGCGATAGAGGCGGTACGCGCGCTCGTGGGCGTCGAGGAACGCTTCGCCTTCGCTGAGCCAGGCGGCGGCCAGCCCCAGTCCCTCGAGCGCCTCCGGCGTCTCCTCCGCCTCGAGGGAAGCCTCGAACGAGGACTTGGCCTCTTGCCAGGCGGCGCGAGCAAGCGCCTCCCGGCCGGCGGTCAGGTGGCGATCCGAGGCTGACATGCAGCCACCATATTCGCGCGCCAAGGTGCATCGATTAATGCCGACACGCGACAGCGTCGACCGGCTTATCGCTGATCAGCAGAGCACTGCTCCTCGTCGTCACTGAAGGCAACCCGCGAAAAGCCCAGACTCCCCCTTTCGCGTGTGCGTAACTGACACCTGCATCCGCGCACAGCGCAGTTGCGACTGACCCCCGCTTTGCACGCTGCTGGGCGCGAGGTGTACTCCAGGCGTCTGCACGGCTGGCGACCACGCCGACCGACCGTATCCAGCCGGCGCGCTGCTGATCTAGGGTCGCGACATGAGCGAGCAGCCCGAGCGCACCAGTCCGCCGCCGCCGTTGCCGGTTCGTGTTATCGGCAAGGCGCTCACAAGGATGGTGGCGCGCGCACCCTGGACGTGGCCACTGATGCGCCGGTTGGTCCGCGGTTTCTTCGACCGCTTGGCGGACGGCTGGGACGAGCGCGTGCGGCCGGACGCGCCGGAGCACCTGGCGGCGCTCGCCGCCGCGGTCGCCCGTCTCGGGACGCCGCCGGCCCGCGCCCTCGATCTCGGCACCGGAACAGGCGCCGGAGCGCTGTGGCTCGCGCGAGAGTTTCCCGACGCCCGCGTCACGGGCCTGGACATCTCGGATGCGATGATCGAGCAGGCGAAGGCGAAGCTCCCGAACGAGCTGTCCGGCCGCGTCGAATTCCTAGTCGGCGATGCCGAGCGGCTGCCCTTCACGGACGGCTCCCTGGACCTGGTCGCTCAGATCAGCGTGCCGGTCTTCTTCGACGAGGTGGCGCGCGTGCTCGCCCCCCGTGGCTACGTGGTCGTTGTCAGCAGCCTTGGGCTGAAGACGCCGTTCCACACCCCGGAGCGCACCCTGCGCAAGGGCTTCCGCCGGCGCGGGATAGAGACTGTCGCGACCGGGGCGGAGGGCCCAGGCACGTTCTTCCTGGGCAGGCGCTCGGCCTGAAGAGAAGACCAAGCGACGGGACCCGCACGCCGCCGCGAACGGAGCGACGCTCGCGAGCGGCGCCCGGAAGCTGGCACCGGCGTTCGCCCCGCGCACAAGACCCAGCCAGAGAGGCGAAGATCGCCGATCACGGTCAGAGGATCTGGGCCGCCCCGACGGGCCGGCGCTCGGAGGCAAGGCGTCCCGAGCAGCGCCTCGATTCCGGATTCCCACGGGAGCGAGCGTGTCGATGGTCCACGCCGAGAGTTTCGAGATGGACGACCAACAGGGAGCGCCACTCGGCCAAACCCATCGCATACCGGTGCATAGGCACGACGTCGGCGGGCGCCTTCTCGTGATGGGAGCGAGCTCGCGCGGCCGTCGCTGTCGCAATGAGGCATGAGCAGCGGTCCGACGTCGGGTCCGGATGGGTGCTCCGATTCGCGCAAAGCGCAACTGTCGTCGAGATCCGCCGGCTGGTCCAGGGCGTTGACTGACCCGCCCCAGGTGTGCGCTCGTGTGGCCGCGGACGCATATCTGCGATATCGGACGGGTCACTCGATTGAATGCCACAGCAGCGCGTGTGTCCCGTGGTCCGTTTGCGCGGTTCCAACAATAAATCCCTCGGTGGCCAGCGACGAGGGCTGGCAGTGATGATGCTCGAGGTATGGAAGCCAGACGATGGCACCGGTCGAGCGACGTAACCATGGACGCCCGAACCCTTCGACAACACACCTGCCCGCTACGTCTCCCGCCTCGTTCATCGTCGTCGCGTACCAGCCATCAGGCGTGCCAAGCCGCATCCATGGCCCTCCCAGGCGTGAGACACACGCGATCGTTTCGCCATTCCGGTTCCGACCGGTGCCAAGAACGAGCCCCGAGGCGGTGAGCGAGCTTGGATACACGCCGTCCGGCTCGTCGGCGCCGACGTGGGTCAGCGTTCCTGCCATTGGATCCCATAGAAGTGCCTTACATTTTCCCATGATGCCCTCGGTATAAGCCACCAAGAGCACGGTCCCAGCGGCGTTGATATCGACAGCTTGCCCCCAGGCAAAGCCGAGGTCTGTAAGGAAGACAGCATCTTCTCCCGGTATCCACGCTGCAGGCCGATAGTTGCCCTGTCCGCGATCGCTTCGGTCGGCGGAGAGCGATATCCATCCGACGACGACTCCAGCGTCGTTCATGGCAGTGGCGCCGCTATCGGCAAACACCTCGCTTTCAACGCCATGGAATGTTCCAAGATCCCGAGCTCCGCCAGCCGGCGACCACCGCGTAGCATGCACCGACCCGTCGCTCATATCTGCGGTTACAGCGACTTCGCCGCGGCTATTTAGACCTCGGACCCGGGCGTTGCCGCTAAACCCTAGGAGCCGTGGTGACTCGGCGTCCCAGATGCACAAGAGGTTCGCTCCCGGCTGCCCAGGGCGTGTGCCGGAGCCTAGAACGGTCGCGCGTTCGTTAACGTCGCCGGCTATGGCGGCCTCGAACTCGTCGTACCGTAGCTCTCGGAGCTCAAAGGCGTCACCACCCGCTGGCGTCACGGTGCGCGGCACGCAAGGGGAATACGGCTGTCGGTCAGCATCAGGAACGGATCGTGCAAAGCTGATGCCACGAACGGAACCCGGATTAGCCCCGACGAGTCCGGCGAGGTCCGGCATCGGCTCGCCGTTCATCACGGAGCGTGGATGGGCGGTGCCTGCTTTTGCGAAGTCTTGAAAGCCGCTTCCGTCGCGCCGGAACGACGTAACCGAGCAGCCAACACTTACGGTACCGTGGGCTTCAGCGACTCCGGCCGCCTCGGCGTTCATTTGCGTTAGGGCGCTCCGAATAACAGCGGGCGAAGTTTGAGAGCGTTCCGCCAGTCGCTCGAGTCGGCGTCGCGACGCGCGTCTCACCGCAGGCTTCTGACCAGTCACCAGGAGAAGTGATCGGCGGCGCATCACACGCGAGTCGACGCTCAGGGCGGCGGCGGGTTGGCCTTCGGTACGTCCACTGCAGTCCTCGAAGTTGGAGATTGTGGCGACACGCGGTATCCCGTTCACAAAGGCCGCGAAGACGAAGGTGTGGTGATGACGCCTGCCACGCGGCGAGCGCTCGATCCGCTGCAGATACTCAGTACCCTTCATGCGGACGCGATCTATAACCGCGTCCGGCGACGCATCAGATAGCCCTGTAAGCCACTCAACAATCCACTCAGAGGTATCCTTGTTTCGCCAGCGGCCGACGCCCGTGTACGTGATAAACCCCTCCCATTCCCAATAATGAACCGTGACTAGCTTCATCGATTGGCTGTCGATAGGGTCGCCTGTATCGCCATCCGTCAATCGAAAATCCGCTGCCTGATAGACGGCGTCCGGCGTGAGAAGCGTCAGATTAAGGGTCAATGTTTAGTGGGCTAGGAGTGGAAGCGTCCGGAGGGCGTAGTACCTATTATGCATCTTGCACGACTTGTGCCTTTTGACGTGCTCGCGCTGTCCGCGCGCCGCCTGCGTCCGCGCCACCGGCGACGGCGATGCACGAGCTGAGTCGCGTGCCAGCGATGGCTTGCACAAGCTCAGATGGAAGCCGGGGTCAGTATGCGGCGGCCCGCGTATCGCTTCGCGTGCTTGGAGCAGGCGAACTGCGTCGCGGCGCACCGCTCCTTTCGCGTGCTTGCGGCACTCGGCTGCGGCACTCATCGGATTACCTCAGGAGCGCCGCGTTTGCATCCAGGGCAGGCTGCTGCCGAGCGGCCCTCGGCGCCGCTGTTGCGGTCGAGCGCGTCGTCGTGGTCGCCGCCGCTGCGTTTCGTGCCGTCGAGCGGCGCGATGGTTCCCCCGGTCGCCGCGCCGGCGCGTCG
>JBOGYU010000378.1:0-4901 GCA_050696935.1 Solirubrobacteraceae bacterium
ATGCTCGGGTGGCGGGTCGGCCCGCGCGGGGGCGGGCGGCTACGTGGCGTCGGCGAGGGCCTGGTGGGGCTCGTCGTCGACCGCGGCGTCGTGCGTCTCGGTGGCCGGCGGCTCGTGGCGCTGGGCTTCGCGCTGCGCGGTTTCGGCCTTCTCGTAGGTGCTGTGGGCGCGCTTGACGGCCTGCTCGAGCTTGGTCAGCGAGGCGGGGACGTGCGTGCCGGCGAGCTTGCGCAGCGCCTTGGCAGCGAGGTCCTTGTGCGAGTTCCAGCGCGTGGCGGGCATCCGCTGGCTGGCCGGCACGACCAGGCGCGCGGCGTGCTGCTCGGCGGCGATGACCACGAGGGCGCGGCCGTAGAGCTCGCCGGCGGTCTTGGCGCCGTCGATGAACTTCCACAGCCATGCGATCGCCGCCTGCGGGTCGCGCGCGTCGCCATAGTCGATGCGCATGCGTCCGCGGCTGCCGTCCTTGCGCGTCTTGGTCACGTCGCTGCGCAGGTCGTCGACCACGAGGCGGATGCCGCCCGCGGCGATGCGGGATATGCGCTCTCCGGTCTGCGTGTACGGCGACTTGTCGTAGTCGGCGCCGAGCAGCGCGTAGACGAAGAAGCGCGCGACGTCGATGTCGCCCGGGTCGACGGCTGCGAGCCCGTGCATGAGCGCGACGCCGAGGTCGAGGTTGGCCCCGTGTGCCTGGTCGGTCAGCTCGCGCAGCTGCGCGTCGCGCTCGCGCTTCGCCGCGGTGAGCGGGTCGACGGGCGTCTTGCCCGAGTGCGCGGCCTTCTTCTCGTGCGCCGCGGCGTTCGCCTTGGTCTGGAGCTCGTCGTGGGTGCGCTTGATCGCGCCCTTGACCAGCTCGCGGTACATGGAGCGGTCGACGATGATCGGCCGCCCCGGTCCGTCGAACTCGATCAGCGCGCCTGCGGCGCGCGCCTGGTCGACGTCGGCGTCGGTGAACCGGACCTGCGGCGGCCCGTAGGCGTACCCGTCGAGCTGGCGATGCAGCTCTTCCGCCTCGGCGTACAGCGTCTCGGTCTTCTTGCCGAGCCGCAGGTCGGCGATCGCGTGCGAGCTCGCGCTGTCCAGATAGGCGGCGAACGTCTTGTCGCTGGTCTCGCGCATCGCGGCGTCCAGCACCCAGCCGGGCTCACGGGCGAGGCGCTCGGCGGCCCACGGGTTGCTGTCGTCTAGGTAGGCGATCACGGCGTCCAGCAGCGCTGGCGCCACCTTGCCGATTGCGCGCAGCTGGTCGACGGCCGACAGTGCGATCACGCCGTCGCCGATCAGCTGCTGGGCGCGCTCGGGCAGCTCGAGGACCTTCATGCGCGCTGTGACCCGTGTCTTGGGCCAGCCGAGCGCTTGGGCGGCGCCGTCCTCGGTCAGGCCGCGGTCGAGCATCGCGTGGACGGCCTTGGCCTCCTCGTACGGGTTCAGCTGCTTGCGCGTGATGTTCTCCACCGCCCGGTCGGCGTCCTCGGTGTCCGCGTCGCGGATGACGACCGGCACCTCGGGCATGCCGAGCGAGCGCGCGGCCGCGATGCGGTGAAAGCCGGCGACGAGCTCGAACGCGTCGCCGTCGCTGCGCACGACGACCGGGACGAGCATTCCTTGCAGCGCGATCGACCCGGCCAATGCCTGCACGTGCGCGTCGTCGAGCGCGCGCACGTTGTCCGGGACGCGGATCTGCTCGAGCGCGAGCTGGCGCCCCGCCTGGGGGGTGACTGTGGACACGTGGTCCTCCTATGGTCAGGGGTGGCCCGCCCGGCTGGCGGGCCGATCCCCCGCCGCCCGCGCGCCCGCCAGGGCGTGCCATCCTCGGGTGGCGGGTCGGCCCGTCAGCCGGCGCTGTCCTCACTCGCGCGCAGCGCCTCGTAGACCGCCAGCACCGTGCGCAGCTTCGCCACCGCGCTGTCGCCGAACTCGCCGGCAACGGCCAACAGGTCGTGCGCGCAGGGGGCCTCGCCGCGCTCGCGGCGCTCGACGTAGCGGCCGACCAAGGCCGCGATCGCGAGGTCCTGCTCGCTGAGCGGCTCGCGCTCCCAGCCTCCGAGATCGTCGGTGCCAGTCATGCCCGGCTCGCCTCGAGCTCGCAGGCCAGGCCGCACGGGCCGGCGGCCGGGACCTGATCCCAGACCGCGGCCTGCCGGAGGTAGTCGGCGACGATCGCCTCGAGCTCGGCCATGACGGTGAGCTCGCGCTCGATGAGGTAGTGGCGGCCGTGCCCGTCGGCGGGGTGGTCGACGAGGCGCACGACGCCGAGGACGCGCTGGCCGTAGACGACGCGTTCACCGGCGCTGATGGTGTAGCGGGCGAGCTCGACGCGCTCGTTCGTCGCGCGTCCGGCGGGTGCCGGGGCGGCCGCGGTCATGAGTTGCCTCGCCGCCAGGTCGCGCTGCTGCCGTAGCCGGTCGTCTCGAGGCCTTCGATCACGCGCGCGTCGTCCCCGCGGTGGCGGGCCATGTCGTCCTGCACGGCGCGGATCTCGCGGTGACGGTCGGCCGCGCTGTCGCGGGCGCGGCGCTTGAGCTGGTCGATCAGGCGCGAGGCCTCAAAGCAGGTGCGCGGCGGCACGAACGAGATGCCGCGCTGCATTGCGAGCTGGCGCAGGTAGCGCTGCTGGCGCGGTGTGGGTGGTGATCCGGCGGGTTGTGGGTGGTGATCGGTCATGGCCGCGCCCAGGCGCGGCGCGCGAGGCCGTCAAGCCCTGGTCCGTCAGGACTCGCGAAGCGACCCGCAGGGCAGGGCTTGACGGCCCCCGACGCGCGCCGTGCTACGCCTGGCGGCAGGACCGGGCACCACCCGCACGCCGTCACCGTCCCGCGTGCCGGCGATCGATTCCTTCAGGCGGGTGGCGCTTACCGGCTGGCGGCGCGCAGCTGCTCGGCGATACGGCGCAGCGAGGCGACGCGACGCTGGACCTCGGCGCGGCGGGGGGCGTTGCGTTCGCGCATCGCCTTCACCAGCTCGCGGGCGGAGCCGGGAGGCGGTGCTGCGGTTGTCGGCTGGCTTGCCATCGCGGTGCTCACAGGTTACGGGTGTCGTTGCCGAGCGTCGAGCCAGTCGGCGAGCGCGTCGACGGTGGCCACGAGCTCGTCGAGCTGCTCCTGCAACTGGGCGACCGCGGCGGCCGCGTCGTCGGCCGCCTCGGCCTCGTAGCGCACGCCGGAGGTCGACAGCTCGATCGGCAGCCGACCGCGGGCGGCCCGCGCCAGCACGCTGAGCGCGCCGATCACGACGGCGATCAGCGCCAGCGCACGTTCGCCGTGCAGCAGGACTGCAGAGCCGAGCGCGATCCCCGGCAGCCGGTCCGGCGTGCCTTCGATCAGGCTCACGCAGACCGCGAGCACCGCGAGCAGCGCGGCGCTCGCCCCGAGCGCGAGTGGCATGCTCGGCCGGGTCTGCCGGGCCGGCGCCGTCATGCGGCGGCCAGCGTCGGGTGGTGGTCGGGCAGTGCGAGCGCGTCGCCGTGCAGCCAGCCGCCGCGGTAGCGCCAGCGCGGCCGGCAGATCGCCGGGTCAGCGAGCGAGTCGAACGCGCCGTCCGGTCCGGTCGGTTCGAGGTAGATCGTCCAGTGCACGTCGCAGCGCGGGCAGCTGAAGTCGGCCTCGCCGCGCCCGCGCAGCTCGTCCCAGCGCTTGCTCTTGCGCCGGGCCAGCCACGACGCGTACGCGCCGCAGTTCGGGCAGGCACGATCTTCCATGCGGGCGATGACCGAGCCGGCGCGCTGGTACGGGCGGGCCAGCCGGGGCGGCGCGCCGAGCGCGCCCGGGAGTCGGGCGGCGTGCGAGCGCTCGCGCGAGTGGTGCTCGCCGGTGGGCGTGAGCGTGCCATAGCTGTGGATCTGCTCGCCGATCAGGCCGGCGTCGCGCAACGCCGTCTCGAGCTCGCAGAAGGAGCGGCGATCCAGGCGCGCGGCGGCCAGCACGGTCGGGCGGTGCCAGATGCCCGGGATCCGCTCGGCGGCCTCGCCGCCGGTGAAGCTGAACACGGACGCGGTGCTGTCGGCGAAGATGAGGTCGAGCAGCTCCTCGGGCGTGCTGATGCGGGCTTCGTCGTCGGGTGCGGCGCCGGCGTGCTGCAGCGCGCGGGCACGACCGCGACCCTTGCGCGTGAGCTCGAACAGGCGGTCGCTACCGCCTCCGCGCGCGAGCAGCCAGCCGCCGCGGCGCAGGTCCTCCAACAGTTCGCGCACGCTCGTGCCTGCCGGCTTCCACGACAGCTCGCCAGCGATCGCCTCGTTGCCGAGCGTGGCGTGGCCGTAGCGGTCTTCGCGGCCCAGCAGCATCCGCAGGATCTCGTCGCCCGCCAGCAGGCGACCAGCCGCCGGCCCGGCCGGGTGATGATCGCTGGCGCTGGGCAGCTTGGCGTCGATGCGGTCAAGCAGTTCGCGCGCTAGGGCACGTGAGGCTGGGGTCAGCAGCTCGGCGGCCATCGCCTCGCGAAGCGCTTCGGCGGTCACCGCGAGCTCGGCGTCGGTGACGGTCAGGCGGCGCATCGCTCAAGCTCCGGAGACAGCGGGCCGCGCCCGCCGGTCCTGCCTTCGCGGGTGCAGCGCGGGCACAGCCGCGGCGTCTCGTGCCGGCGCTTCAGGCGCCGCTCGAAGCTGCGGTCAACGCCGGCCCAGACGCGCTCTAGCGTGACGCGCCCGCCGGCAGCCAGCACGGCCGCGACCAGCGGCGAGCCCTGCCGGCGCAAGTGCTGCGCGACGCGCGCGTCGACGTCGTGCCCGGCGAACCCGAGGTAGTGCCGCGCAACTCGGTTGCCGGTGACCGGCAGGCCCGGGTCGAAGTGCAGCAGGTACACGCTCCCCGTGCTCACGCTGGGACTCCTCCGCTCGGGGGCGCCGCGCGGCGCGGCGCCCGATGCCGGCCGCCACGCGCGCGAACGCGCGCCATCCTCGGCCG
>JBOGYU010000379.1:0-4856 GCA_050696935.1 Solirubrobacteraceae bacterium
CGACCACATCACCTACCGCAACGGACCCCACCGCGACAAACGCCTCATCGAAGCCGAACGACGACGACTCATCGCCGCGTGACGCATGCCATTCCCGGTCAAACAATCCGAGCCGACCCACTAGCGGCCGAGGACCCGCACCAGCTCATGGGCGCGCGCCGGGAGCGGCGTGAGCAGCGCGCGCGTCTCGGCGAGCCCGGCCCGCAGCTGCGCGTCGCCCACCTCCACCGGCATCATCGAGTCCTGGATCTCCGCCAGCAGGCGGTCCGCCTCGCCGACCGCCTCGACCGCGGCGTCGAGCAGGCTCCGGGCACCCTGGGACGGGCGCCCGGCGGTCGACGGCTCGAAGGCGCGGCGGAGCAGGCCGTGACGCTCGGCGAAGCTCGCATGGGTGCGGCGGGCGCGGCCGTAGGCGACCTGGACGGGGCGGAACAGCTCCTCCTCCAGGCGGTCGGCGGTCCGCTCGTCGAGCAGCTCGTAGACCGCGCCGAGCGCCGCGAGCGCCGCGCCGATCTCGTCGATCGCCCGCGCGAGGTCGTCGAGCAGCTGCTGCCGTGCCTCGGCCGCCGAATACGCCACGACGGCCAGGGTATGCGTCCGCTACCGGGCGCGCTCGTAGATCATGGTCATCACGCCCGCGGGGCCGACCGGCTTGGCCTCCGTCAGTCGCAGCGGCATCGCCTCGCGCGTGTCGGCGAACAGCCGCTTGCCGGCGCCGAGCACTGTCGGGAACACCATCAGGTGGTACGCGTCGACGAGGTCGTTGTCGGCCAGCGCCGAGACCAGCCGGGCGCTGCCATTGACCATGATGTCGCCGCCGTCCTGCTGCTTGAGCTTCGTCACCTCCTCGACCAGGTCGCCCTTCAGCAGGTGCGAGTTGGCCCACTCCAGTGGCTCGGTGAGCGTGGAGGAGACGACGTACTTGGTCATGGTGTTGAACTTGTCGGCGAAGCCCTGCTCGTCGGTCCGGCCCGGCCACGCCTTCGCGAACCCCTCGTAGGTCACCCGGCCGAGCAGCAGCGCGTCGCTTGCCATCAGCTCGTCGAGCTTGAACTTGTTGCCCTCTTCGCCGCGGTTGAACTGGAACGCCCAGCCGCCGCGCGGGGCGCCCGGGTCGCCGCCCGGTCCGTCCATCACGCCGTCCACGGTCACGAACTCCGACACCACGAGCCTTCTCACGTGATTGCTCCCTTCGCGGCCAAGTGCTCGGCCAGCTTGTCGATCTGCGTGCTCCAACCAACCTGCGAGGCGCGGGCGATCTCCTCGGTCTGGTAGCCGACGAAGCGGGTGGTCATCTCGGTGCGATCGCCGAGGTCGTTGAACGTGACCGTCACCTCACCCGCCCCGAGCCCGCGCTGGGCCTCCCAGCCGAAGACGATCCGCTCCGGCTCGACCACCTCGCGGAACTGCATGTCGGAGGGGAACTCCGAGCCCGTCCCGTCGGACACCATCGTGAGCTTGAAGACGCCGCCGGGCCGGAGGTCAAGCTCGATCGTGTTCCGTGGCGTGCTGAGGCCCTTCGGGCCCCACCACTGCGCCAGCTGCTCCGGCTCCGTCCAGGCCTTCCACACCAGCTCGCGCGGCGCGTCGAGCACGCGCGTGCTGGTGAACTCGCGCCTCGTCATGCGCGGCTCAGCCATCCTGCATCTTCCGCAGATGGGCCTCGAGCCGGTCGTAGCTGCCCTCGAGGAACAGCCGGTATCGCTCCAGCCAGTCGATCGCCTCCGCCAGCGGCGCCGGCTCGAGCCGGCACGGCCGCCACTGCGCCGTCCGGCCGCGCGTGATCAGCCCGGCGCGCTCGAGCACCTTCAGGTGCTTGGAGATCGCCGGCATGGTGATCGCGAACGGCTGCGCAAGCTCGGTCACGGTCGCCTCACCGTCGGCGAGCCGAGCGAGGATCGCCCGGCGCGTCGGATCGGCGAGCGCCGCGAAGATGCGGTCGAGCTGTTCGATGGTCAAGGGTCAGCTACTGAACCAGTCGGTTATTTAACAGAGCGGTTCAATGTAGGTGAGCGCCCGGCGAGCTGTCAAGCGGGGCGCGCCTCGGGGTCCTGGCCGAGCACGGAGCGCCCACCGTCGACCGGCACGATCACACCGTTCACGTAGCTCGCGTCGGCAGAGAGGAGGTGCGCGACCACCCCGGCGACCTCCTCCGGTCGCCCGACGCGGCCCAGCGGGTGAAGGCGGCGCATCTGCTCCTCCACCTCCGGGCGGTCCTGGAGCAGCGCCGCGTAACGGTCGGTGGCGATCGAGCCGAGCGCGACCGCGTTCGCGCGGATGCCCCGCGGCCCGTAGTCGACGGCGAGCGCCCGCGTCAGCCCCTCGACCGCCGCCTTCGCGGTGGCGTACGGCAGCGCGCCCGGCACGGCGCGCTGCGCCTGGTGGGAGGAGACGTTGACGATCGCGCCCCCGCGGCCACGGGCCAGGAAACGGCGGACCGCGGTCGCGCACCCGTTGACGGCGAGCCGGAGATTGAGGGCGATCAGCTCCATCACTTCGCCGGCGGGCGAGTCGTGGATCGAGGCGTCCTTGAAGATCGCGGCGTTGTTGACCCAGCCGGCGAGCGGCCCGGCCTCCTCCGCCACGTCGGCCGCCTGGTCGGCGACCGCCTCGTCGCCGGCGTCGCCGACCACCACGCTCACGCTGGGCCGCTCCTCCGCGCCCTCGACGTCGAGCACCACCACGTGCCCCTCCCGCGCCAGTCGCTCCACGATCGCCCGCCCGATCCCCCGCGCCCCGCCGGTGACGACGTACGAGCTCGTCATGGGCCGGAACCATAGGCGGGACCGGCGCAGGCTTGTCCACCTGGGACGACGTCCGCGAGATCGCTCTGGCGTGGCGGACCGCGTGGCTAGCCTGCATCCGATGTTGGATGCGGACTTCGGCGAGCGGGTGGCCTTGGTCACCGGCGCCAGCGGCGGAATCGGGGCCGAGCTCGCGTTGGGGCTGGCGGCCGCCGGGGCGGCGGTCGCGGTCCACTACGCGACCAACCGCGATCCGGCTGGGCGGGTCGCGGAGACGATCGCCGTGGGCGGCGGGCGCGCCGCGACGTTTGCGGCCGACCTGCGCGACGACGAGGCGCCCGCGCAGCTCGTAGCCGCGGTCGAGCAGGAGCTGGGAGCGATCGACATCCTGGCCGCGAATCCCGGGCTCAGCCGCCCCGGGTCCTACGAGGAGATCGACGCCGCCGCCTTCGACGAGACGATCGCCGTCAACCTGCGGGCGACGTCACGCGGTTCACCGTCGACGCGGTAGCCGGCGACCTGTGTGCCTGGTTTAAGCATGGGTCATGACGGGGCGACGGGCACCGCGTCGAGGGCCGGACCATCCTTCGCGGCAACGAGCGCATCCGGCTCGGGGAGACGGTCCTGGTCACGCAGTTCGAGGGCGTCGACCGCGTCCAGGAGACGCGTGTCGCGGATGGCGGGGACGGTGAGCGGACCGTGGTCGGCCGCCCGGTCCCGCGACCGCGCCGGTCACCGGCGGCCCCCTCGCCCGGTCCCGCCGCGCCACCGCGGTCGGTCAGCGGGGAGAGCGCGTTCCGGCGCAGCGCGTCGCGGATCCAGTCGCGGATCGAGCGGGTGCGAGTGCGCAAGCGCGCCAACCGGGCGCTGATCCTGGCCGGGGCGGCGCTCGCGGTCGCCGCCGTCGCCGTCGCGCTCGCGGTGACCGGCGTGTTCGACGGAGACGAGCCCGCCACCGTCGAGGAGATCGTCGCGAGGGTCGGGCCCTCGACGGCGCTCGTGGTGAGTCGCCAGGACGGCGAGGATCTGGGCAATGGGAGCGGTTGGGTGCTCGACGCGCGCGAGGGCCTCGTCGTCACCAACCACCATGTGATCAACGGCGGTGATGCCTTCCAGGTGGCAATCGGCCGCCGGATGCGCCCCGCCACCGTGGTCGGGACCGCGCCGTGCGAGGACCTCGCGGTCCTGCGAGTCGGGGACACCGGCGGGCTGACGGCGCTTCCGCTCGGCTCGCAGGGCGAGCTCCGGCAGGGACGCACGGTGGTCGGCTTCCCGGCCAACGCGTCCCTGCGCAGCAACCTCACCTCTACGGCGGGGGTCGTCTCGGTCACTCGCAGCACCTACCGCGCGCCCGCACTCGACGTGCCGCGCTACCCGAACGTGGTCCAGACGGACGCCGCGATCAACCCCGGCAACTCCGGCGGCCCGCTCGTGGACCTCGAGGGCCGCCTCGTCGGCGTCAACAGCGCTGGGTTCGACACGGCCGGCGGCCGATTGATCCAGGACCAGGGCTACGCCATCGGCGTCGATCGCGTCAAGCAGATCGTGGGACAGCTGCGCGAGGGCCGCTCGCTGGCCTGGACCGGGATGGGCTTCGACTACCCCGACCGGCAGCAGCTGCGCGCCGCCGGCTTGCCGGCCGGTCTGCTCGTCACCGGCGCCGTGCCGGGCACGCCGGCGGCGAGGGCCGGCTTCGATCGCGGGCAGTCCCTGCTGATCGCCGTCAACGGCACGCCGATCAGCAACACCCTGCAGAGCTATTGCCGGGCGGTCCGCGACGCCGGGAACAGCGCCCGCTTCACGGTGCTCGACCAGGGCCGGGCAGCCCTACGGACCGTCCGGCTCCGCCTGGGCTGAGCGCCCGCGGTCCGGCCGACGCGATCTGGCAGACCATCGCCTTTCGTCTCCAATTCCGAGGCCCGTTCAGCCGGCCGCCATGAAATTGACCTGAAACGGAGGATCCCGCATCAATGCGGGATTTCGGTAGTGAGGTCTTCACGTTTGGGTGTTTGCGGGCTGTTTGTGAGCCGGTCGGCGACCTGACCACGGCTTAAGCGCCCGGCGACCACATCGGCCTTGGCGTCAGTCCCGGCGCCGGTCGGCCTCGAGGCG
>JBOGYU010000380.1:0-4846 GCA_050696935.1 Solirubrobacteraceae bacterium
AGTCGGTGGAGCGGGTGCTGATGCTGTTGTTGCTGGCCGGGCCGGCGGCGCTGGCGGCGACCGCGGTGGGCGGGTGGTGGCTGGCGCGCAAGGCGCTGCGGCCGGTCGAGCGGATGACCGCCGAGGCCCAGCGGATCGGGATCGACCGGCTGCACGAGCGGGTCGCGCTGCCGCGCGCGGCCGACGAGATCGGCCAGCTGGCGGTGACGCTGAACGCGATGCTCGACCGGCTCGAGCGGGGGGTCAAGGACAAGCAGCGGCTGATCGCCGACGCCTCGCACGAGCTGCGCACGCCGCTGGCGGTGATGCGCGCCGAGCTCGACGTCAGCCTGCGCGGCGACGATCTCTCGCCGGCGGCGCGCGCGGTGCTCGAGAGCGTGCGCGAGGAGGTCGACCGGATGAGCCGCACGGTCGACAACCTGCTCACGCTGGCACAGGTCGACGAGGGCCGGCTGGAGCTGCTGACCACGCGCGTGCGCCTGCACGAGGCGATCGAGGCGGCCGCCCGGCCGCTGCTGCCGCTGGCCGCCGCCAAGCAGGTGCGGCTCGAGCTCGACGGCGAGCACTGCGAGGCCCGCGCCGATCCGCAGCGCCTGCACCAGGCGCTGACCAACTTCATCGAGAACGCGATCAAGTTCAGCCGGCCCGGCGGCGAGGTGCGCGTCGACGCCTGGCACGGCAACGGCGAGGTCGGCGTCACCATCGCCGATGACGGGCCCGGCATCCCGGCCGACGCCCGCGCGCACGTCTTCGACCGCTTCTACCGCGTCGATCGCGCGCGCGGACGCGACGCCGGCGGCAGCGGACTCGGCCTGGCGATCTGCCGCGAGATCGCCACCGCCCACGGCGGCCGCGTCTGGGTCGACAGCCAAGAAGGCAACGGAAGCGCCTTCACGCTCGCCATCCCACGCAGCCACGACGACTAGCGCGCCGCGCCGGTGCGTCCGGCCGGGTGTCGAGGGCACCGGTGGTCGACGGATCCTTGCCGCGCTCAGCCGCTCACCGGCTTGACCTGGCTGATCAGGGCGTCGTTGCGCTCGCGGAACTGCGCCTCGTACTGGGGACGGACGACCTCTTCCACCGGTTCGATGTGCTTGAGCTCGCAGGCAAGGTCCGCACGCCCGATCGCCACCTCGTCGCGCTGGAGCTCGGCGAGCGCCGCCCGGTCGTAGGGCGGGGGCTGCTCGCCCGGCGCCGGCCCGGTCGCGAACTGACCCGGCAGGGGGCCGACGATCGCCTCCATGCGGTCGAAGAGCTCGCTGTCGATCATCTCCGGGTCCTCGTAGCGGAAGCCGGCGGCGGCCATGCACTCCGACCAGCGCTCGAGCGCGCGGACCATCCGCTGGTCCTCGAGGATGCGCTCGTCGAGCTGGTCGAGCCTGCGCTGGAGCTGTGTCAGCACCTGGGCCCCGCCGAAGACGGCCTCCGTCGCGTCGCCCGTGCAGCCTCCGAGCTTCGTGAAGTTGCCGGTGTCGACCGCCTCAGCGAACGTGGCCCCCGCGTTCTCCCCCCACAGCACGCGGTCGTACGCCGCCCGGTCCGCGGGCCCGAGGCTGCGGCGTAGACGCTGGTTGGGGTCGGCCTCGGCGCCGCCTCGGCCCCAGAACGTGCTGATCCCGTACCCGAACTGCTGGATGAAGTCCTCGTCGCTGAGGCGGCTGGACCCCGTGATCGCAGCTCGCTGGGCGAGCGGGTCCACCGGAATGTAGTCGAAGCCCTCGGCCTTCATGCAGTCGCGGATGAAGGCCTCGACGCGAACCTGACGGGCCATGATCTCGGCGGTCTCGAAGCCGAGCTGCTCCTCGACCGTGCCGCCGGCCTTCTTCGCGGCCGAGGACGAGGGCTTCTCGTCGCTCCCGCACGCGGCCAAGCCGAGCGCAGTGCCCACGACGACGGCTGCGGTGAGCGCTCGGAGCGTGCGGGCTGGTGTGGACTGGTTCATGCGTTCCTCCATGGTCGGACTGTCAGGTGCCCGCGCGCAGCGCCTCCACGGGCTCGAGCGCGGCGGCGCGCAACGCTGGATAGGTTCCGGAGAGCAGGCCGATGACTGCGCCGAGCATCGGCGCGCCGAGCGGGACCCACGGATCGAGCACGGGGGTCCACGTCTTGCTCGCCGAGACGCCAACGATGACGAGCGTGCCGACGCTTGCGCCGATGACGCCGCCCGCCATCCCGATCGTCGTGCTCTCGAGCAGGAACTGGGCGGCGATGTGGCGGCGAGCGGCCCCGAGGGCGCGACGGAGGCCGATCTCGCCGACGCGCTCGAGCACCGAGACGAGGGTCACGTTGGCGATCCCGATCGCCCCGACCAGGAGCGACACGCCACCCAGCAGCAGGAAGAGCGAGTTGAGGTCCTGCTCGACCGCGCCGCGCAGCTGCCGCGGGTCGGGCGGGCGTGCGACCTTGAGCAGGTCCGGATTGAACGGGTTGAGCGCCACCGGCGCCTGGCGCGCGATCAGGTCTACCGCGCCGATGCGTGTCTCCACCTGGGCGAGCGCGGGCGCCGCCAGGCCGAACTCACGGCGGGCCGTCCCCTCGGGCATGATGGCCGAGCCGAGCAGCGAGGCTTGGCGGCGCACGCCGGAGAGCAGCCCGATCACCGCATACAGGCGGTCGCCGATGAAGACCGCTGGCTGCTGGTCGACGCGCTCTATCCCGACGCGACGCGCAGCGTTGACGCCCAGCACGAGCACGCGATCCGCGCGCTGCGAGTGGCCGGAGTCGAAGAACCGGCCGGCGCCCAGCTCAGCGCGAACGGCGCGGAAGAGCCCCGGCGAGGCGGCCTTCATGCGCAGCTGCACGGCGCCGGCGGCGAGCGGGTCGTTGATCGGCACCGAGCGCACCAGCGCGCCGCGCACGTTGACGTCCGCCAGCGTTCCGGCGGCCACCACCCCGTTGAGCCGCCGCAGGCGCGACTCGGCATCCCACGGCAGCACCACGGCACCCGCGCCGCCGGCGCGGGGGGAGGGGCTGACCACCACGTCTGTCGCGGACAGCGCGTCGAAGCGCCCGACGATCTGGTTCCCGGCGGTCTTCGACAGGCCGAGGGTGGCGACCAGCGCGCCGACCCCGATCACGGTTCCCAGCACGGTCAGCGCCGCGCGGGCGGGGCGCGCCACCAGGCCGGCGAGCGCCTCGGCCAGGAGGTCACGGCTCCGCATGCGCGAGCGCCGGCCGCCGGCGGACCGGCCGGAACGCCACCGCGGGCGGCGCAGGCGACTCACCGCGTCTCCTCGATGAGCCGTCCGTCGATGATGTGGACGCGCTCGCGTGCGTGCTCGGCGACCTGGTCCTCGTGCGTGACGATGACCAGCGTCAGGCCCGCGTCGCTCAGCTCGTCGAAGAGGGCCAGGACCGCCCGGGTGTTCGCCGAGTCGAGATTCCCGGTCGGCTCGTCGCAGAGCAGGAGGCTTCGACCGCCCATCAGTGCGCGTGCGATCGCGACGCGCTGCTGCTGGCCGCCCGAGAGCTTGGTGGGCAGGAAGCCGGCGCGGTTGGTCATGCCGACGCGCTCGAGCGCCGCGAGGGCGCGCTCGGCGCGACCGTTGCGGTGCCCGCCGCGGTAGACCTCGGCCATCATCACGTTGTCGAGGACCGTGCGGTGCGCGAGCAGGTTGAAGGTCTGGAAGACGAAACCGATCCGATGCGCGCGCAGCACGGCGCGGTCGCCGTCGCTGAGGCCGCCGACGTCGATGCCGTCGAAGCGGTAGGTGCCCGTGGTCTGACGGTCCAGGCATCCGAGGATGTTCATGAGCGTCGACTTGCCCGACCCGGACGGCCCGAGGATCGCGAGCGAGGTTCCCCGGCGCAGCGTCAGGTTCACGTCCTGCAGGGCGATCACCGGCGGGTCGCTGCCGAACGTCCGGCCGATGGACCGCAGCTCGACCGCCGGAACCTCGGCATCGGCGGGGCCTTGCCGCCGCGAGACGTCGAGGATCGGCGCCACGGCGCCCATCGCAAGCCGCCGGCGTGGCGCATCGGGCTTCACGGCCCGGTACCTGTGGCGCCCGCGCCAGCGTTCTGGCCACGCCCGCCCTCGCCGACGACCACGAGGTCGCCGGGGCGCAGCCGCTGACCGCCCGCCGGCCGGACCTCCACGAGCCCCGCCGCGGCGAGACCGGGCACGACGGTCACGAGCTCGATCTGCCCCCCTCGGCGAACCTGCACGCGCGAACGGCCGTCGCCGCCGACCGAGAGCGCGCTCACCGGGACGGCGAGGACGGCGCCCTTGCTGCTCTTGACCGCGATCGTGAGCTTGACGGAGGCGCCCACGAGCGACGGGAGGCCCCTCGCGGGGACGACCGAGAAGTAGAAGCGGGCGGGGTCGACGCGGTTGGTGCCCGGGGTGTTTGCCACCTGGAGAACGGTGCCGCGCGCCTTGACGCCCAGCTCCTCCTCCTCGATCGTCACGCGATCGCCGGGCCGGACGAGCTTGGCGTCGGACACCGAGAGCGAGGAGTCGATGGCGAGGCGGGAGCTGGTGACGCTCATGAGGCTCCCGCCCACCGTGGCGCCGCGGTTGGCCTTCACCGCGTCGACGCGGAGCGGAAGGCTGGCGAAGAAGAGGATCTCGTTGGCGGGTACCTGCACTCCCGCCTCTCGTGCGAGGCGTGCGACCTCCGCCTCCGTCCGGCGGCGCTCCCGCGCTGCGGACTCGCCGATCGCCCGCAGCGCGCGGGTGCTCACCGGACGAGCGAGCAGGCGCGCCCGCTGGGCCGACAGCCTGGCCTGTGTCCGCGCCGTCCGGACGGCAAGACGGGCCCGATGCAGCTCGGCCTTGGCGACGCGCACCTCGCGCTGCGCCTGGTCCGCGTCGCTGCCGGCGCGCCGCACGGCATCGGAGCCG
>JBOGYU010000381.1:0-4837 GCA_050696935.1 Solirubrobacteraceae bacterium
GGTGCAGCAGGCGCCTCCCCCGCCGCCGCCCGACGGCAACGGGCACGATGCCGTCGCGCCTGCACCGCCCGCCGTCCCGAAGACCGCGGTCCAGCAGGCGGTGCCGCAGCCGCCGGCGGCCGAGGAGCCGGCCGGTGCTTCGATCACCCTCCGCCTCCCCGACGAGGACGCCGTCCACGGTGAGACCCTGGCGATCGGCGTCGAGCCCGGCCAGCGGGAGCGGGTCCTGGCGATGGTCCGCAACCAGAGCGGGATCGTCGACAACTACGAGCTGCGCGTCGAGGGCCTGCCGGAGGGCTGGTCGTCCGTCCTCCCCGACACGGTGTACCTCGTCCCGTTCGGCTCCAGCGGCACCTACGAGCAGGAGGTCGAGATCCACCTGCACCCGCCGCGGACCCCCGAGGCGGAGGCACGGATCTGGGAGCTGCGGGTGGTCGCGCACTCGAAGGCCCACAACCGCGACGCGGCCGCCCAGGACCTGGTGCTCGGGATCCAGCCGTACGTCGAGACCGGCATGAACGTGCGGCCCCAGCGCGCCAAGGGGCGCCGCAAGGCCGACTACACCGTCGACGTGGAGAACAAGGCCAACGCTCCCGTGGTGGTGGCGCTCGAGGGCACGGACCCCGACGGGGAGCTGAGGTTCGGCTTCGACCGCCCGCCCGCGGAGATCACGCCGGGCGACACGGTGCAGACCACCATGCGCGTCCGGCCGCCGAAGCAGATCTGGATCGGCCGCCCGGTCGAGAAGCGCTTCGAGGTCAAGTCGCTCACCGGGGACGAGGCGGCCGAGCGGCTGGCGGCCGAGCCCGAGACTGCCGAGGGCGGCCCGTCGCCGGCCAAGCGCCGCGGGCGCTTCCGGATCCCCGGCGTCAGCAACCCGCAGGTCTATAAGCCGCAGGTGTACGAGCCCGGCGTCAGCATCGGCCCGGGCGGCATCAACATCCGCAAGCCGCAGCTGCGCGGCCCGCAGCTGCGCGGCCCGCAGATGCAGGGCAAGAACTTCAAGCTCTCGCAGCTCAAGATGCCCGGCGGCGGCGCGGCCGCGGCCGCCCCGGCGATGCCGCTGCTGCCGTCGCAGGGCGTGTTCAAGCAGAAGGCGTGGCTGCCGTGGTGGCTCGTGCCCGTGCTCGCGCTGCTCGCGGCGCTCGCCGTGCTGCTGTACATGCTGCTCCCGCGCAGCGTCGTGGTGCCCGACGTGGTCGGCAGCCCGTCGGCCTTCGAGGCCGAGCAGTTGCTCACCGACGCCGAGCTGGCGCTGGCCCCCCAGCAGCAGGAGGACGTCTCCGACGAGGTCGAGCCCGGCACCGTGATCGGCCAGGACCCGCCGGCCGGCGAGAAGGCGGAGAAGGGCTCCGAGGTGACGCTGCAGGTCGCGGTCGGCAGCGGCAAGGTCGAGGTCCCCAAGATCGTCGGCCTGACGCCGGCCGAGGCCGAGCAGGCCCTGCGCGAGGAGAAGCTCTCGCTCGGCCAGGCGACCCCGCAGCCGGTCGACCCCGAGGGGACGATCGAGAGCCAGATCCCCGCCGAGAAGGAGGTCGTCCAGGAGGGCACGCCCGTGGACATCTTCTTCGCCGAGCCGGGCGCCGGTGAGGAAGGCGAGGGCGGCGGAGGCGGCGGCGGTGGTGGCGGCGGCGCCGGAGGTGGGGGCGGTGGCGGCGGAGGCGGCGGCGGGGCCGCCGAGGACGTCGTCGTCCCGGCCGTGGAGGGCGCGCCAACTGAGGAGTACGCCCAGAAGGCCGCCGAGGAGGGGCTGATCCCCGCCACCGCGACCGCGTTCGACGCGTCGGAGCCGGGCACGCTGTTCGGCACCGACCCGCCGGGCGGCACGACCGTCAAGGCGGGCTCCACGGTCACGCTGCTGATCTCCGGCGGCTTCCCGCAGCTGGTGTTCGACAACGACAAGGACATCCTGCGGGTCAACGGCGCGACCGGCGAGCGGCTGGACCCGATCGCCGAGGGCCCTGCGCGGGAGAAGGACCCGGCGTTCAGCCCCGACGGCACACGCGTGGCCTACGTCGGCGGCCGGCGGGTGTTCCTCGGAAACCTCGAGAAGCCCGACGCGCGGGCGATCGAGCTGACCGACGACACCGACGAGTTCGCGGACCTCTCGTGGGCCCCGACCGTCGAGATCAACGTGCTCGCGATGGGCCGGATCAAGGGCGACGACCGCGACCTGTGCCTCGGCCAGATCACGGGTGACGGGATGCGACCGAGGTGCATCCCCGAGCCCGAGCACTCGATCGGCGGCGCCATCCACTGGGCGCCGAACGGACGGTCGATCCTCGCCGGCGGCGTCTCCAACGAGGAGGGCACGTTCGGGATCGTGCGCTGGCGGTCGGACAAGCCGTTCTCTCCCGACCCCGCCGACTGGGGCAAGGGGAAGTTCGTCACCGACACGTCGAAGCCCGGCGAGGGCGTGATCGACGCCGCCATCTCCCCCAACGGGCGGCGGCTGGCGATGGTCGTCAGGTCCGGGAACCGCCCGTTCCGGCTCGTGCTCGCCAAGCCGCGGGACTTCCTGCTCACCAACGCGAAGCCGACCTCGGTGCGGGCGTGCAAGGTCGCCTGGCGGCCCGACGGCCGCGAGCTGGTCGTGGTGCAGGCCGACGAGCTGTGCCAGGAGAGCATCGGCTCCCTGGTGCGCCTGCCGGTCAACGACCCGACGAAGCAGACCGAGGTCGCCGGCTCCGGCGACAACCCCGTCTTCCAGCCGCTGACGCTCGATGACGGCTGATCGCGCATACGGGGGGTAGCGGCGGTGCTGTGCCCGTCCTGCCGCCGGCAGCTCGAGCGCGGCGCGAGCTGGTGCGGGTCGTGCGGAGCGCCGCTGGCGGGCGCCGACGCGCCGCTCGAGCTGGTGCTCGGCGACGCGACGCGGGTGCCGGTGGTGGAGGGCATGACGCTGGGGCGGGCGCCCGGCTCGACGGTGGTGCTCGGCGACCCGACGGTCTCGCGCCTGCACGCACGGATCTCGCCGACCGGGAACGGGGGCGGACCCGTGCTGGAGGACGCCGGCTCCTCGCATGGGACGTGGCTCGACGGCGTGCGGGTGACCGGGCCGGTGCCGCTGCACGACGGGGCCAAGATCCGCCTGGGGGACTCGGAGATGGTGGTGGAGCGGCGCCGTGAGTCGGCCGAGGCGGGGCGGACGATCGTGGTCCGCGCGGGCGCGAGCCTCGTGGTGCCGGCCGCCGGGCCGGCGCAGGTGGCGGCCGCGGCGACGCAGTTCGGGATGCGCCCGCGGGTGCGCTCCGGCTACGCGCTCAAACGCCTGGAGGCGGGCGAGGGCAGTAAGCGATGGGTGCTCAAGGACCTCGAGTCGGGCACCTTCCTGCGCCTGTCGGACAACGACGCGCAGCTGTTCGAGCGGTTGGACGGCCGGCACTCGCTGGCCGACCTGATCGGCGAGGCCGAGGGGCGGTTCGGCGCGACGGGCCCGGCGCGGCTCGCCCGGCTCCTGGCCGACCTCGGGGAGCGCGGCTTCCTGTCGGGTGTGGAGAGCGCGACGCACGGCGAGCGAAGCGGTGACGAGCGCGCAGCGCGAGGCAGGTTCGCCGCGCCGCAGCCCCTGCTCAAGCGGCTGCTGCGGCCGCGCGAGAAGACGTTCGCGCGCGTGGGCGGGGCCTTCGACGCGGTCTACCGGCGCGGCGGCTGGCTGCTGTTCACGCGCCCGGCGCTGGTGCTGCTGTGCGCGCTGGCTGCCGCCGGCGTGGGTGTCTTCGCGTACCTGATCGCGCGCCGGTACGGGACGCCGTTCGTCGTGGCGTCGAAGATCGGGCTGGGCGGGCTCGTGTTCCTGGGCGGGCGGTTCGCGGTCGTGGCGGTGCACGAGCTCGCGCACGGGCTGGCGATGGCGTCGTACGGCCGGCGCGTCGAGCGCGCGGGGCTGAAGCTGATGCTGGTTTTCCCGTACGCGTTCGTGGACACGTCGGAGGCGTGGTTCGAGCCGCGGCGGCGGCGGATCGCGATCAGCGCGGCCGGGCCGCTGTCGGACTTCACGCTGGGGGCGGTCTTCTCCGTCGCCTGCCTGGTGCTCGAGCCGGGGACGGTGCGCGACATCTGCTTCCAGCTCGCGTTCGCCGCGTACGTCGGCGCCTGCTTCAACCTCAACCCGTTCCTGGACCGCGACGGCTACCACGTGCTCGTCGACGTGCTGCGCGAGCCGGGCCTGCGGCGGCGCGCGCGGGAGCAGTTCTCGCGCCGGCTGTCGGGCCGGGCGGTCGACGGCGACTCGCCGGTGCTCGCGCGCTACTCGCTGTTCGGGCTGCTGTGGTCGGTGCTGGCGGCGCTGTTCGTGATCGGGATCACCTGGCGTTACCGGTCCGTGCTGGAGGCGCTCGCGCCCTCGTGGATCGTGTGGACCGTGATGGCGACGGTGTGGGTGGCGGTCTTCATCCCGGTCGTGATCGTGGTCGGCAAGCCGCTGGTCGAGCGGGTCCGGGGAGGCGACTGAGCCATGGCCGCGTCCGAGGCCGACGTCGCCGCCCAGCTGATCGAGCGGCTGCTGGCCGACCAGCAGTTCCGCGCCTCGTTCCGGCGCGATCCGGCGCAGGCGTGCCGGGACGCGGGGCTCGACGACCTCGCGCAGGAGATGTCGCTGGGCGCCGGCAAGGCGATGATGACGCTGGACGTGCGGGAGTCGAAGTCCAGCCTGGCCGGCGTGATGATGGCGGCCGCCATGGAGGGCGTGGGGCTGTACGAGTTCTCGCAGAACGTGCTGCCGCACCTCGACGACGTGCCGTCGGCGGTGGGGGACGTGCTCAGCCGCGTGAACCTGCCGTCGGTGGGGGGCGCGCTGGCGAGGTCGCCGGCTTCGAGCTGCGCGGCCGCGCCGACC
>JBOGYU010000382.1:0-4826 GCA_050696935.1 Solirubrobacteraceae bacterium
GCTGCGACCCGCTGCCTGCTGGAGTCGGCCGATCCCCCCACAGGACTCTTCGCCGCCTCCGACACCCAGGCACTGGGCGCGCTGGAGGCGGCCGGGGCGCTGGGCGCCCGGGTGCCCGGCGACCTCTCGGTCGTCGGCTACGACGACATCGAGCTGGCCCGCTACACGGGCCTGACGACCGTCGCACAGCCGCTCGAGGAGAGCGGCGCGTGCGGCGCGGAGCTGCTGCTCGCCGCACTCGACGGCGCCCCCGCCGCCGGGCGGCAGCTCGACGTGGAGCTGGTCGTGCGCGGCACGACCGGCCCGCCAGGAGGGCAGCGGGGGCGCTCACCACGCAACCACAGGGCCGTGGGCAGGGAACGCTCGCGGCAAACCGGCCGGGACGGCATGAGGGTACGTTCGTGATCAAACCGACTGGACGAGGGGGAGCTTTGTCCAAGAGACTGCTGTACCTGCTGTGCGCGGCGCTCGCGTGCGCCGTCCTCGTTGCCGCCTGCGGCGGCGACGACGACGGCGGCGGCGCCGGCACCGCGCCCGGCACCGAAGAGACCGGCGTCACCGAGGGCGCCGAGGTGATCGACCCGGCGTCGATGGAGGGTGCGACCGGCGAGGTCAAGTACTGCACGGGCCAGGACACCACCGGTGAGCGCAAGGACTCGCTCGAGCGCTTCAACGAGGCGAACCCGGACCTCAACGCGACGATCGTGGAGTTCCCGGCGTCCGCCGACGAGCAGCGCAACCAGTTCATCCAGCGCCAGGAGGCCCAGGCGCCCGACTGCGACGTGTTCGTGGCCGACGTGATCTGGACCGCGGAGTTCGCGTCGCAGAAGTGGCTCTACGACCTGACGCCGTACATCGAGGGCCGCCAGGACGAGTTCATCCCCTCGACGCTGGAGACCACCCGCTTCGACAACAAGTTCTGGGGTGCCCCGAAGGACACCAACGCGGGCTTCCTCTACTACCGCACCGACCAGGTCGACACGCTGCCTGAGACGTGGCAGGCCGTGTACGAGGACGCGGCCACCAAGGACGGCATCGCCTACCAGGGCGCGTCGTACGAGGGCCTGACGGTGAACTTCCTCGAGCTGGCCTTCGCGGCCGGCGGCACCGCGCTCAGCGAGGACGGCACCGAGGTGACGATCAACTCGCCGGAGAACCTCGAGGCGCTCCAGCTGATGGTCGACGGCCTCGAGACCGGCGCCGCCCCGCGGGCGAACGTCACGTACATGGAGGAGGAGTCCCAGCGCGCCTTCGTGTCGGGCCGGGTCACCTACCTGCGCAACTGGCCGTACGTGTTCGCCATCGGCAACGCCGAGGGCAGCGAGATCCGCGGCGACTTCGAGGTCGCCCCGTTCCCCTCGTGGGAGGGCGGCCAGGCCGCCGGCGTGCTGGGCGGCGCGAACCTCGTGATCTCGGCGTTCTCGGAGAACCCGGGCGGCGCGCTCGCGCTGGTGGACTTCATCACCAACGAGGAGAGCATGAACCGGGCGGCGTCCGAGTACGCGCTGCCGCCTGCGCTCTCCGCGCCGTACGACAACCCGGAGGTGCAGGAGGCGCTGCCGTTCGCGGCGGAGCTCAAGCAGGCCGTCGAGCAGGCCAAGCCGCGGCCCGTGTCGCCGGTCTACACGCAGATCTCGCAGGCGATCTACGAGAACGTCAACACGGCGCTGTCCGGCCAGGCCACGCCGGAGGAGGCGCTCCAGAACGCCGAGCGGGACATGCAACAGGCGTTGGAGACCTTCTGACGCCATGGAAGCGGCCACTGTCGAGGCCCGCCGTCCGACCAAGCGGCGCTCCGGAGGTTTGTCGGAGCGCCGCCTGGCGGCGTACATGGTCGGGCCGTCGCTGGCGCTGATCGCACTCGTGGCGGCGTACCCGATCGGGTACGCCATCTGGCTCTCGCTGAACGAGTACAGCGTCCGCGTCGCCGGCCTGTCGCGGTGGGCCGGCCTGAACAACTACACCGACGCGCTCAGCGACCCGGCGTTCTGGGAGGCGTTCCGGATCACCTTCATCTTCACGGGCGCGTCGGTCGCGCTCGAGGTGGTCATCGGGCTGGCGATGGCGCTGGCGATGCACTCCGCGTTCCGCGGGCAGAGCCTGCTGCGCACCGTCGTGCTGGTGCCGTGGGCGGTGCTGACGGTCGTGACCGCGATCATGTGGCGCTCGATCTTCGAGTCGCCGATCGGGTTCGTGAACAGCGTGCTCGGCACCGACACAGTGTGGCTCGGGTCCGAGCCGCAGGCCCTGATCGTGATGATCATCGCCGACGTGTGGAAGACGTCGCCGTTCATGGCGCTGCTCCTGCTCGCCGGGCTCCAGGTGATCCCCGGCGACGTGTACGAGGCGGCGAAGGTGGACGGGGCGACGGCGTGGCAGCGCTTCCAGCGGATCACGCTGCCGCTGCTGATGCCGGCCCTGCTCGTCGCGCTGATCTTCCGCACCCTGGACGCGCTGCGGATCTTCGACCTCCCGTTCGTCCTCACCCGGGGGGCGTTCGGGACCAACACGCTGTCGCTGATCAGCTACGAGACGTTCCAGCAGGACCGGATACTCGGGCTCGGCGCGGCCATGGCCGTGCTCACGTTCCTGGTCGTGATGGCGGTCTCGTTCCTGTACATCCGCCTGGTGGGCGGGAACATCCGCGGACTGGCGGAGGACTGAGCCATGGAAGCCGGAACCACCACTGGAGGTGTGCAGGCGCAGGACGTGGCGAAGGAGCGGCCGGCAGGGAAGCCCAAGAAGCCGGCCGGGCCGAAGACGCCGTGGTGGCTGTGGCTCGCCGTGGCCGCCATCGTCGTCTTCTGCCTGTTCCCGTTCTACTGGCTGGTCAACATCTCGCTCAAGACGGGGCCTGCCCTCGCGAGCTCCGACCTCCTCCCGCCGAGCCCGTCGCTGGACAACTACCAGGCGATCTTCGAGAACGCCGACTTCACGCGCGCGCTGCTCAACAGCGCGATCGTGAGCATCTCGACGACGGTCCTCGCCCTGATGGTCGGGTCGTTCTGCGCGTACGCGCTGGCCCGGCTGAAGTTCAAGGGCAAGTTCTGGCTCCTCGCGCTCGTCCTCTCGATCACGACGTTCCCGGCGATCGCGATCGCGGCGCCGATCTTCAAGCTGTGGACCGACATCGGGCTGTTCAACCAGCCGTTCGGGCTCGGGCTGATCCCGCCCTACCTGACGTTCGCGCTGCCGCTGGCGATCTACATCCTGACGTCGTTCTTCAAGGAGATCCCGAAGGACCTGGAGGAGGCCGCGCTGGTCGACGGCGCGACCAACTTCCAGGCGTTCTACAAGATCGTGATCCCGCTGGCGGCGCCGGGCCTGGCCACCGCGGGCATCCTCACGTTCATCTTCGCCTGGAACGAGTTCCTGCTGGCGGTGACGCTGACGTCCTCGCCGGAGGCGCGGACGGTGCCGGCGGCGATCGCGTTCTTCACGGGCGCGACGCAGTTCGAGGTGCCGCTGGGGACGATCAGCGCCGCGTCGGTGGTGATCTCGGTCCCCCTGATCGTGATGGTGCTGGTGTTCCAGAAGCGCATCGTGGCGGGCCTGACGGCCGGAGCCGTCAAGGGCTGATGTCCACGGAGGTCGCGGCGGCGATCCTCGCCCTCGCGGGCGTGATCGCCGTCGTGGCCGTCTCGTGGGTCTTCTACCGGATCGGCCGGGCCGAGGACCGCGAGCGCGAGGCGGCCCGGAAGCCGCGCCCGCCCGAGCCCGAGGACCAGAACGGCCACCGCTCGCCCGGGCTCGCGCGCGAGCGCAGCCGGCGGGGGCCGCCGCGCCGCCCCGGCTGAGCGGCGTAGTCTGCGCACATGAACGCGATCGTCATGGGAACCGACGGCTCGCCGGGCGCCGAGGCCGCCGTGCAGAAGCTGATCGAGCTGGCGCGGGGGACCGGCGCCACGATCCACCTCGTGTGCGCCTACCCCGGCCGGTCGACGCTGGAGCGGATCGGCATGACCGCGCGCCAGGAGCCGGTCAACCTGCGCGGCGTGGCGGCGGATGTGCTCGCGCGCGACGAGCGCAGGTTCCAGGAAGCGGGCTTCGCGGTCGAGAAGCACGTCCGCGAGGGCGATCCCGCGCACACGATCATCGACGTGGCCGGCGAGCAGGCCGCCGACCTGATCGTCGTGGGCGCCCGCGGCAACACGGGGCTCAAGCGGTTCATGCTCGGCAGCGTGTCGAGCAAGCTCTCCCACCACGCGCCGCGCAGCCTGCTGATCGTGCGCGACGACTGACTTGGGGGCAGTCCCAGACCGATTCGAGCTGCCGCGACACTGCGAAGCGTTAAGGGACTGTCCCCTTCAGAGCCCTAGCTCGCGGGCGTACTCGCGGCGGTAGGAGCGGCGGGCCTTGAGCACGCGGGAGACGTAGTCGCGGGTCTCGGTGAAGGGGATGTGGTCGGCCACCCGGAAGCGCTCGCCGCGGTCGGCGGCGGAGCGCCACCACTGGTCGACCTTGCCGAGGCCCGCGTTGTAGGCGGCCAGCGCGAGGACCTCGTTGCCGTGGTAGTGCTCGAGCAGGTAGCGCAGGTACCACGAGCCGTAGGAGATGTTGATCTGCGGCGTCGCGAGGTCGCCCTGCTCGAACCGCGTCCCGCCCGACTTCTCCGCGATGTAGTCCGCGGTGCCCGGCATGATCTGCATGAGCCCCTTGGCGCCGGCGTGCGACGTCCGGTCGCGGAAGCGCGACTCCACGTAGATCACGCCGGCGATCAGCGCCGGGTCGAGGTTCTTGTCCTGCGCCTGCTGGCGGATGATGTCCTCGTGGCGGAGCGGGAGCTTGAGCTCCTGCACCGCCTTGTCGGCCCACGGGGAGAGGAT